>JAYQWI020000051.1:0-2949 GCA_035871815.2 Candidatus Parabeggiatoa communis | reverse complement strand
ATCACGTTTTCTACGTTTGCGTCGTCATACGGTGAGGCGTCTGTGGCGAATAGGATGAATCCGCCTTGTTTCGTATGGGGTATGGCGATTTCTAAGGCTTCTACTGAGGCCTCGGGGCAGGTGCCGCCGCCTGATGCTTTGATGTCTGAGATCGCTTCTCGTAAGAGATTGAGATCGCGGGTGAAGGCTTTGACGGTTACGTCGTCTTTGAAGGTGACTAAGGCCATGCTGGGTGAGGTGCTGGTGTCTATCTCGCCAATGAAGGTTTTTAAGGCCTTGATGACACCGTTGATTTCTTCCTGCATACTCCCGGTTGTGTCGATCACAAAGACGATATCGACTTCGACACCTTTAATGTATATCTTGGTGCGTTCTCTGGCGCTGTGAGCAGGATGCTCGTTTGCGGTGACTTTGGCTTCGTTTGTGAGTAACAGTAGGCCTGGATCTTTGAGTACCACATCTAGGTTGATGGTGACATGACTCACGTCGTCTGGGTTGTCGATGCTTAAGTTAACCAGTTCACATGAGATCGTGGGGGCCTCGCTGCTGTCGCAGTTGCCGTAGTCGGTTTGGATCGATTTGAGTTCGACACCTTGCGGTAAGCGGGTGACTAATGTGACATCGGTTGCGGGTTCAGGTGAGTAGGGGCTGAGATCAACGTCGAGCGTGTAGTGCAATATGCCTTCGGGTACGACGGGATCAGGGTTCCCTTCTACGATGAGGGAGAGATACGGTAACACTTTTTGCCAATACTTGACTGTGGCCGGTGGGTATTCGTTGGCTTGGACAGTGACGGTATTGATCAGGGTTTTGCTTTGCGTGTTGTGAATCGTGATCTTGACTTGCGCTTCGGCATTGGGGCCTAAATCACTTAATTGACAAGTGGCTGTTTCAGCATCGCAGTTTCCGTTGCCCAGCACTTCGATTGCGGCTAAGCGGGTGTTGTCTGGCAAGCTGTCGGTGAGTATTACGCCGGTTGCGGTGTCATTGCCTTTATTGGTGACGGTGACGGTGTAGGTGATTTTGCCACCTTGTTTCACGGGTAGCCAGTTATCAGGGCGCATTTTGAGGGCAAGTTCAGATGCGGCTTTTAGGGCTATCGTCGCGACTTCGGCTGGCGGTTGACCGACAGAAAAGGTTTGAGTTTGGAAGTGGTAACCGGCTTTGTCGCCTGTAATAATATAGTCGCTGGAAACGAGGCCTGTCATCCGAAAATAACCGGTGGCATCGGTAAAAACGCCTTGGCCTTTGATGGCAACATAGACTTTTTCGACGGGTTGATCGGTTTGATCAAGCGCGTAGCCTTCGACAAGGTGTGGGCCGCGTTCACTGACTTCAAAGCCATTGAGTTTCACCGCGACTTCTTCCCCGGTTACCATGATCACGTCTTGGTAGCCCAGTGGCGCTTCGGGTTCAATCAAGATGATGGCATTGGCTTCGGTGGGGCTGGTGACTGTCAGAGATAAAACATGGATGCCTTCTAAAAAGCGTAACCCGGTGACACTGTCTTCAAAGTGGGTGTATTTGCCTGTGATATCGAGTTGTACCATGCCGCCGATAATGCCGCGTTTTGCACTTAATGTTTTGATTTTAGCTGACTTACTTTCTGCCATGACTAAAAACTTTTCTTCTGCGCTTGCGGCGGTTTCGCTGCCCGTCATGACGGTGACATGATGTAAACCGAGTTTGGCTGTTTCGGAGATTTCCAATAGGGCGGTTAAGGCCGGATTGCTCTTGATGCGCGTTTGTTTTACCTTAATTCCAGGATCACCTAAACTGAGTTGTGAACCGGCATTGAAGTGGGTTTGAGTACTATAAACCGTGACTTCTAGTTCACTGTCTTGTAAGGATGCTGTGGGCATGATGCTGAGGATTTCAGGGTTTTCTCGTGCGCCTTTGATTTCCAAAATGCCGAAGCCGATGGCCGTTTCGATTTCTTCACCCAGTTTTGTTTTGGCGAATAGATCATAAAAGCCGGGTGCGACGTTTTCTGGCACGGTGAGATTGACGACTAATTCAGTTGCCGAAATCACGGTGATTTTGTTGACGATGATGTCCGATTTGCTATCACGACGACCTCGTTTGGTATCGCTTGCCGGGGTGAAAGTGATTTCCACGGATTCATTGAAGTTGGTATTCGCGGCTTCGAGACTGATCTCGATTGTACTCCCTGCGGGGATTTCATTGGTACTGGCAGCAATCACGGTTGGGTAAATGGAGGAATACAGGACGCTGAAAGCGGCGTTTTCATAATGATGCGCTGCGCTTTCATCGCTGGGATCATTGATTCTAAAGAAGGGCCGGAAAACACCACCGGTTTCTTTCGCCATTTTTGAAAATTCGTTAATCGCATCCAGTTTGGCACCATCAGCGATACAGGCGTTATCGGACAGCAGTACATCAAGGCTGATACCGCGTGTACGCAGTTTGGTAATCAGGGCATCAATATCGGTGTTGTCGTAGGGAGAAGCGTCGGTTATGAACAAGATTCTGCCGCCGTTTTTCAAACGGGTTGAGGCCGGGTTGTCCAGTACCCAAGATAAGGCGCCGCCTGCGTTTTCAGGACAATCATCTCCGCCTGAGGCCGATAAGCGATTCACATAACGATCTCGCAGGGTGATCATGTTGTCTGTCGTGATCAGATGGCTGTAATTGTCTTTAAAGGTGACTAATTGCAGCATGGGTTTCGCTTTTTCACCAGCGAGTCTGGTAATAAAGGCCTTCAATGCGGTTCTCAGGCCGCCAATCTCTTCAGACATGCTGCCCGTGTCATCGATGACGATGGCAATATCGGCCGGTGGCGGTGGTGGTACTGGGCATAAAGCGGGATTACAAGCACAGCTTGGATGCTTTTCGCATTCGGTTAATGCGCGTAATACGGTATAACTGAGTGACACCGTTTGCGGTGTGTCGTTCTCATTGCTTGTCAACTGTACGCTGGTGTTACCG
>JAYQWI020000050.1:0-9129 GCA_035871815.2 Candidatus Parabeggiatoa communis | reverse complement strand
TCTCAATTTCGCCAAGCTCAATGCGGAAACCGCGAATTTTCACTTGATTATCAATGCGCCCCAAAAATTCTATGTTGCCATCAGGCAGATAACGGGCTAAGTCTCCACTGTGGTAAAGGCGAGCGTCACTAAAAGGATCGGGAATAAACTTTTGAGCCGTTTGTAGCGGATCATTATACCCAGCTGCAAGACAATCACCACCAATATACAGAGAACCTTGAATACCAATCGGACAAGGATTGAGATTCTGATCAAGAATATAATATTTCGCATTCTGGATGGGTTTACCATAAGGAATACTCACCCACTGAGGGTTCACTTTTTTAATGAGATAGTAATTGGACCAGACAGTTGCTTCGGTGGCACCGCCAAGCCCAATCACTTGAGTCTTTGGAAAAGCCGTTTTGATCGTCTCTGGTAATGTCACCGGAATCCAATCACCACTCAAAAAAACTAACCGAAGCGTGGCATGAGGCGCTTGGAAAAACGGGACAAGCTGTTGGAAAACGGCTGGTACAGAGTCCCAAAATGTGATTGGGTGAGTGTAAAGTATGTGCAACAACTGTTGTGGATTTTTAATAGAAGATTCTGATACCAGCTGAATGGAACCACCGGCAGCGAGTAAACCAAAAATATCGTACACCGACAAATCAAAACTTAATGAAGTCACCAACAAAATTCTATCACTGGCACCCACTTGGAAAGTTTTGTTCACCCAATCAATTAAATTGATAACTGGCTGGTGGCGAACCATAACCCCCTTGGGTGTTCCTGTCGAACCCGAAGTATAAATAATATAAGCCAAATGCTCTGGGCTTACTTTGCTGACTGGATTCTCAGTCGCCAGTTGATTTAAGTGCCAAGCGGTCCATATTTTTTGCTCAACAACCGGTGGATTGAGCAACTCATCAGCGGCACTTTTTTTCTGGATCAATACATCATACCGATAACGTAATTCATTATTAAACCCATTTTGACGTTTCAAAACAGAGACTTTGGCTGGCAATGTTTGAAAGAAATTTTCATCAATGTACAATTCACTTTCTAAATGAGTTTTCGTTCGGTAGCCAGGATGATTTTTTTGGAAAGTTTCCAGTGACTTCCGATAATCCTCTTTTTGACGGGGATCCATAACATCCACTATTAACAGTGTTCCACCAGCCACTAATTTATCCAGTGCCATTTCTATCACTTGTTGCAGATAAAAGTAGCCTGGAAAAAACTGCACAACACTGGCCAAAATAATCAGATCAAAAGGTGCCTCGTCCAAGGTGTTAATGTCATGTGCAAAGGCGGTAATGAGTTTGATATTAGTCTGATTTTGTTGATCCACAATGGTTTTATTGCGAGCTTGTGTGACTTTTGATGGCTCAAGCCCGACATAAAAACCCACCTTCTGTGCAATATCAAACATAATCAATCCCGCGCCACAACCAATTTCCAACACTCGTTTGTCTTTAGCGAGGTAGGGTTGAGCCAGTTTGAGCATAAGATTTTTATATTCAGTGACTTCCTTTTGAGAAATGGGTTCACCTGTGTAGCTGCTGATAAATCCACCAGCGGTGATCTCGTCAGTCGCTCGTTCTGCAACCATGTCCCATAATTGAACAGCATTAAGATTCAAAGCTTCTGGAGGTGGTTTAGGGGTTTGAATGTCTAGGCAAATGAGATTTCTTAATTCTGACAATTGCCATTGCAAGGCAGTGAGAGTGGGCAACAGAGCATATTGGGTAACGATATGCTGAATACCTTGAGAAGCCAAGATATATTGAATGCGTTCCGGTGGCCAATTGGTGGCAAGCGGTACATAAGCCCCACCTGCCTTAAGAATACCCATCACGCCAATGATCATATCGAAGGATCGCTCTATGTAAATGCCCACCAATACCTCTGGTTCCACTCCCAAGATTTGCAGTTGGTATGCCAATTGATTGGCTCTGGCGTTCAACTCCCTATAAGTCTTATGTTGCTCTTCAAACACCACTGCCACTGCCTCTGGTGTCTGTTCTACCTGAGCCTCAAACAAGTGATGGATACATTTATCCTTGGGATAATCCGTTTGGGTATCATTCCATTCGACTAATAATTGATGTCGTTCATGTTCCGTCAGCAAGGGCAATTCTGAAATTCTCTGTCCAGGGTTTGCCACAATCCCTTCTAGCAATGTCTGAAAATGCCCAATCATCCGCGAAATGGTGGGGGCATCAAATAAATCCGTACTGTATTCTATACGACCGGTGAGACCCTCTGGTTTCTCCTCTAGCCCAAGATACAAATCAAACTTCGCCGTGCCGTTATCGATATCCGATTGAGTCAGTGTCCACCCTAAATCAATCTCAGGCATTGAGGGATCGAGGGTAAATGCCACTTGAAAGAGAGCATTTTGGCCAATGTGACGCTCAGTATGAAGGGTTTCTACCAGTGTCACAAAAGGTAAGTCTTTATGAGCCATTGCCTCAAGCGTGACTTCACGTACTCGCGTCAATAATTGCCGGAAAGTAGGCGTTCTTGACATATCGGTGCGTAGCACGAGGGTATTGAGAAAATACCCAATCAAATGCTCAAGTTCGGGCCGATTGCGGACGGCAGCGACAGTCCCTACCATTATGTCATCTTGCCCAGAGTAGCGGTAAAGCAAAGTCTTAAAGGCCGCCAATAGAGTCATAAACAGTGTAACTCCTTCCTGTTGGCTCAGCGTCTTGAGTGCCTCAGTCAAGCTTTTGGAAAGTGCGAAATATTGCTTGGCTCCCCGAAAAGTGGGCGCGACAGGTCGTGGACGATCCATAGGTAACTGTAGTACGGGCAGGTTATCGCCAAGTATTTTTTTCCAGTAGGAAAGCTGATTTTCAAAAATTTCTTTGGGCAATTGTTGCCGCTGAAAGTCGGCAAAGTCCGCGTACTGGATGGGCAATTCTGGTAACGGTGACGGCTTACCCGTTGAAAAAGCTTCATAGAGTCCAGCCAATTCTTTCAGGAAAATAGAGAGAGAAACCCCGTCAATAATGATGTGATGTATGGTCAAAAATAACTGGTACTGGGTTTCTTTTAGCCGCACCAAGGTTGCTCGCAGGAGAATATCTTGACTGAGATCAAATATTTGTTTAGCTTTTTCAGTTGCAAGTTGTCGGGCTTTAACTTCGCTCTGTTCAAGTGGCAATGCTCTCAGATCAACGACTGGCAGCTTGAACGTTGTAGGTGGCATAATATTCTGAACCGTTTGTCCAGAAACCATTGCAAAAGTGGTTCGCAACATTTCGTGACGTTTGATGATTTCATTGACGCTTCTGGAAAGTGCCGCGACGGAAAGTTGACTGTTGATATGAATGGTGGCCGATTCATTATAAAAAGGCACATTAGGATTAAGTTGAGCCAAAAACCAGAGTTGTTCTTGGAGATACGACAATGCTAGGTTTTGTTGTTGAGAAATGGATTGAATAGCTGGGGCTTGTTGCAAGTTAGGCTTTTGCCAACAAATCGTTTCGATGTGCTGGGCGAGTTTAGCTATGGTAGGGTAATCAAACAGGCTATGCATAGATAATTCCACTTGCAAGCTTTCTCGCACCCGAGAAATGACTTGAGTGATCAATAAAGAATGCCCACCCAATTCAAAAAAGTTGTCGTGAATACCGATTTGTTCTAATTCCAAAACCTCAGTCCAAATAGTCGTTAGGGTTTCCTCAATGGGTGTGTGAGCTGCAACCCGTTCGTCATCTATAGTTCTCTGGAAAGGATTGGGGGTCGGTAAATGGTGGCGATCTATTTTGCCATTAGGTGTCAACGGGATTTTTTCCAGCATGACAAAGGTGGCTGGCACCATGTAATCTGGTAACCGTTTCTTAAGGAAGTGGTGTAATTCACTTGGTGTGGGCACGGCTTTCTGATTGGGAATAATATAGGCGACTAGGCGTTTGTCACCCGGTTTAACTTCCCAAGCGATTACTACCGCTTGTTGCACGACAGGGTGTTGAGCGAGAACAGTCTCAATTTCGCCAAGTTCAATGTGGAAACCGCGAATTTTTACCTGATTATCAATGCGGCCCAAAAATTCTATGTTGCCATCGGGGAGGTAACTGGCTAAGTCTCCGGTGTGGTAAAGGCGAGCATTTCCGTCTTCACTGAAGGGATCAGGAATAAACTTTTGAGCCGTTTGTAGCGGATCGTTATACCCAGAAGCCAGACAGTCCCCACCAATGTAAAGAGCACCTCGAATACCAATCGGACAGGGATTAAGATTCTGATCAAGAATATAATATTTGGCATTTTGGATGGGTTTACCATAAGGAATACTCACCCACTGAGGATCCACTTCTTTAATGGGATAGTAATTGGACCAAACGGTTGCTTCAGTGGCACCGCCAAGCCCAATCACTTGAATCCCTGGAAAAGCAGCCTTTATCGTATCTGGTAATGTGACCGGAATCCAGTCACCACTCAAAAAGACTAACCTAAGATGGTGAGTAATGGCATCCTGATACTGGAACAAGGGTACAAGCTGCTGGAAAACGGCTGGTGCAGAGTTCCAAAATGTGATTGGTTGATGGTAAAGTGTGTGTAACAATTGTTCGGGATTTTTAAGAATAGACTCTGAAGTGATTTGGATGGAACCACCGGCTGCAAGCAAGCCAAAAATATCGTACACCGATAAGTCAAAACATAATGAAGTCACAAATAAAATTCTATCACTTGCTCCAATTTGGAAAGTTTTATTAACCCAATCAATTAAATTGATGACTGACTGGTGGCGAACCACAACCCCCTTGGGTGTACCTGTTGAACCAGAGGTATAAATAATATAAGCCAAATTCTTAGCTGTCACTTTACTAATGGGATTTTCCTTAGAAAAATTTTTTAACGACGTTTCCAAACAGACAATTTGTGCATGAGATTTAGGCAAGCCATCAACTAATTTTTCCTGAGTCAATAGCACCGGTACTTGGGCATCTGCCAACATAAAAGCGAGACGTTCTTTCGGATAGGTTGGATCAAGCGGCACATAAGCACCACCTGCTTTCAGAATCGCCAATAATCCCACCACCATTTCTAAAGAACGCTCAACACAAATACCCACAAGCACTTCGGGCTTGACTCCGAGTGATTGTAAATAGTGTGCCAATTGATTAGCACGACGGTTCAATTCATCGTAGGTGAGTTGTTGATCTTCAAACACCACCGCTATGGCATTGGGTGTCTGTTTGACTTGTTCCTCAAAGAGTTGGTGAATACACTTGTCCTTGGGATAATCGGTTTGGGTGTTGTTCCACTCTACTAAGAGTTTATGCTGTTCAGCAGCGGACAGTTCAATATTTGGGTTGTCAGTCTGGATTGTCATGGAATTTGTTTCCTAAAACGAAAGTCAATAAAATGGGGACTTCCAAAAAAAATGAGAGCTTCGGATAAAAACCTTTAAGGTTTTAAAAACTTCAAAGGTTTGGTTCCAAAGATTTTTCTGAAAAACTATGGCGTTTTTACGTTTAATCCGTTAAACCGTTATGAAGTTTTATCATTTAATTATAAATAACTTAAATCATATTAAATGTATTTTATTCAATCGGAAATTGCCATTTATGTACGGGCAAATGAAAATCACCGGACTATTCAGATGAAAGGAGAAAGGGGAAAGATAAAAGGGTAGGGTGTTTACTTGGGAACTTTTTTTGAGGAATATTTGTCATGAAAACAAACTACATGGATTTGATATAAGCAAGGATAAACCTCTATAACTGCACAGATTGGGTTAAAACCAGGATAAACTTCCTACAGGGAGTACCCGTGGGTTTCATCGAATAAAAACCTCCGAGGTTTTTAAAACCTCGGAGGTTTCAGATAAAATTTTCCTTATTTCATCTTATCGGCAAAATATTTAGCAGCTAGCCAACTATAGTAACCGGGCAAGATTTTAAAATGAGCCACCCCCTGTTCAAGAGTCGTTTCATCCCACGTTGGGCTGAGCGTGTTTTCACCAACTTTCAGCGCATACACGGCATTGATAAAATCAGCAGCCTGTTTTTCATCCAAAGCTAAATTGGGGTGAAAACCGATAAAGCTCGTCGCTTGTACGGAATTTGGAATATCCATGGTTTGCCACGGATAATGTTCAGCTTTCAGTGTTGTCTTAACCAGAAAATCTGGCCCTTGAACTGGTACAAGCTTGATAGGCAAAGTGGTTGGATCACCAGCAACGCAGCCTGGTACTTTTGTCTCTTTGGGGCAATCCGCTGTCGCTAAATAAGAAATTGGGGCTTTCCCAACCGCGAACATAGCATCATATTCACCAGAAATCACCTTAGACAATGCGACAACTGATGAATCATAAGAGGGGGTAATATCTTCAACATTAACTTTACTCGTAAGCAAAGCACCGGTTGCCGTTACCAAAGTCCCCGACAATTTTTTACCCATATTGACTTTTTTACCCGTCAAATCACGCCCACTTTTAATGCCACTGCTAGTATTCACCACCAAATGAACATCTTCACCATACAGAGGCATTAAAATTCTCACAAATATCGCTTTTACTACGTCTTCTGAAAGGACTTGACTGGCTTTATCAAGCAACATCACGTAGAATCCCACGTCTTCTTGATTAAGGATCATCGCACACTCACCGGTATGAAGCTTCATGACATTTTCTAACGTACCAGCCGTGTGTTTTTCAGTTAAGCTGAGGCCCAAGGTAGATTTGACAATCGGTAGCAAATCCTTAACCACTTTTGTGTAAGTACCCTGTGGGCTGGCACTACAAAAGTAAGGCTGTGGTTCCGCAACTGGCAAAGACATGCCCGCAAAGTAATGAGCAACTTCATAGTCCCAGCCATTGATTGGCGTGGTTTTGATGTTGGCAACGTTGGCTGCTTTGTTAAGCAATGCCCATTTGGCATGATATTTGTTGGCATAGGTGTCTTTATTGGCATAAATGGTATCCAAAAAGGCCCCCACCTGAGTCCGATCAACCGAGGGCCCCATGGTCAGCATAGACCACACTGCAATATTATTTTCAATATCGTGCTTTAGCCAAGGATAAGTCGTGGCTGGAATATCAGTCGCCGTGTAATCCCAAGTGAATCCAGGTATGGTTACTGGAAGCAACGTGACATTGGCATCGGCTGGCAAACTCGCCAGGGTGGAAATAGGGGCCCCTGCCACATAAAAAGTGGCATCAAGCGTACCCGCCACAACTTTAGCAACGGCGGAAGCGGGGGCTTCGTAAACATATTCAGGCTCTGAAGCCAGCTGATTGTAAACGTTCAGAACCTTATGGGCACTAAGAAATGTCCCTGAGTCCTTTTCACCCACATTGACTTTTTTGCCCGCCAAATCGGCAACGCTGGTAATACCACTGTTGCGATTCACCAGAATATGTACGATTTCTGGATAAAGTGCGGCCACCGTACCCAGATTAGCACTGAACAGCTTCGCTTCCGGGGTTGCTTGGAAGTCCGCACCGGCTTGAATATAAAGATCGGCTTGGACAATAGCCATATCACATTGACCAGAAACGATGCCTTTGGCATTTTCCAGACTACCCACTGTTGAGACGTTTTCCAGATCGATACCCAAGGTCTCTTTCGCAGCTTCTATGACCCCTCCGGCATATTGATAATAGGTACCGGAGGTTGGCCCCGTGCAGATTTTTCCGGCCTTAGGCGCGGTCGCATGACTGACCGCACCCTCGTCATGACCGCCACCACAGCCGTGCAGAGCGAGAGCGGCGGTTAATACTGGAATAAGAGATAATCTCTTGGTTGTAAAATGTTTTTGCATTTAATAATTCCTATTGTTAAAAGTAATAAGCTTAAAAGTAATAAGCAAACCGTTTTGTTATGCCATGCTGACACAACTTTATCTTTGTTAAAGTTTTTGGTGATATCACCTCCTTTTTAGTAGTCAGTACCCATTTGAGTACTATTTCATCAATTTTTTGTAGTGATCAAGAAGATGTTGAAAATTAGGGACTACCAAATAAATAACATAACCAATGTTTAGAAACCAAGTTTTTTGAAAAAATAGGGATTATCTATCTGAAGTCAATTATTTATTTTGCCCCCTCCTAACATACCCCCTTGCATTCCAAAATCGAATGAGATAGTGGCATTTAATGAGTACAACTTCAGTCTAAGCATTGCAAATTCATTATAAAGTGAACAACTGCGATGTAGTATATCACATTATTCACATTGTTGGACTACCCAAAAAATAAGGCTGAAATTATCTTTTAGAAAAACAATTAGCTATATTATTAACCTACATTCATCACACCATAATTCAAATTTCATATTTAGGCAAAATTGGTATGTAATGGCAAAATTAATTACCACAATAAAAACTCATCATGTCATACAACCATCAAATTCAAAAGATAGAAAGTAAAACCTTAGACCATTTAGGCTTAGTAGCAGGCATGTACGACGAACTAGAAATAACGCGGGGTTTCTGCGTAAGAAATACCCTCATGCGTATAATCGGATTGATAGGTGCGTCGGAAATAACCGCCTTCCATAAGCGGTTCGTGTGTAATTGCTTTATCCATTGAGTTTTGTTCATAAGAACTTTGCACTTCTCCTTGGGAGGGTTTGTAGTAGTGGCTTTAGCCACTGAGGCGATAAATCGCCTACTACAAACGGGCTTCGTATACTATAGTTTGTCAGATAAATATGTTGGCCTTGAACATAGTGGATATCAAGGCATTGATAACTGATAACTGATAACTGATAACTGAAAAACGATATAAACGGGTTGGTTTGTAGTAGTTTGTAGTAGTGGCTTTAGCCACTTCGGAAAAATAATCTTTGAATTTAATCGTTAACATCGTTTCTCATTCCTTAGATTATCATTTAACATTATACGGTTTTTCCACACGCCCTATTCGACCATATAGATGCCAGGTAACCCGGCGTATGTCGCTCCCCCAAAGGTGCTGCATCTGCTTGATAAGTGAGTCTATCGGATCATGTCCAAGAGCCGTTTGGTAGCGCCGCACCTGCGGTTAGTTATGCATGGCTTTCAGATTTAAACAATACCCAACCATAACGTGGATAGTGAAATGCTTTAAATGGACTGTCCAAGATGCCAAGCTTTTCAGCATCAAGTTGTTCAAATTCAAAGAGTTGTTGTTGAAGTTTGGCTTCAGCC
>JAYQWI020000049.1:0-10856 GCA_035871815.2 Candidatus Parabeggiatoa communis | reverse complement strand
GATTTCCGAAGACGTGAAGAGGGAAAAGTCACGCATTAAAGTTGAACAATCAGTCAACACCGTTTGCAAAATCGTCATTAAACGACTTTGTAAAGCTTGAATTTCAGCTTGAGTGAAATAAGCCAGATTGTAAACAAAATCAAGTTTGACATCAGTTTGTGCATGAAAATCTTGCAGATGAATAATTAATGGCGTTTGCTCCCAGGTTGACCATAAAACCGTAAAATGACTTGTTATACCATTAAATGCCGTATCATAATCAAACTGTTGATAGGACAGATTCAGGTCAAATAATGCTGAACTCCCCGTTTTATCTAAACCCACTTCCCGGTTTAATTCGCTAATGGGGAAACGTTGATGACGATAGTGACTTTTTAAGTGCTGTTGGATTTTGACAACCAGCTCTGAAAAACTTAAGTCTTGCCCAAAATGAAACACAGTCGGGCTAATTCCGACAAATAAACCCGCCGTTTGCTTAAACTGTGCATTAGCCCGATTGAGTACCGGCAAACCCAGTGCAAAGTCATCACGTTGTGCAATACGAGTGAAATAAACATAAAATGCACCCAACATGATATGTAAGAACGTCACTTTGTGCTGTTTGGCTAAATGGTTCAGTTGCTGATACACGTCACGAGGCAGGAAAAAGGCTTCGCAACCGCTGCCAATTAAATTATCCGCGAACTGTGAACGATAACGTGGATTAAGTAAGGGTTCTGGTACGGTAGGATATTGTTTTAGCCAATAACGACGGTGTTGTTCAAATTTATCCGATTCAACATACGCCCGGTCGTCGCTGATGTAATGCGTATATGACAAAGGAGTTAAATCTGGTACCTGTCTTTGCGCTAATTGGGTATAAAGATGGGCTAATGAACGATGAAGCAACGCAACGGTTTGTCCATCGGCAATCAGATGGTGATATTGCATCAACCAGTAATAGCACTCATCAGCGGTTTTCACTAAATCATAACGAAACAGCGGTTTGCCATGCAATTCAAACGGTTGGTCAAACCGCATCCGCATCCACGCCAACGCCGCTTGCTCCGCATCCTCCTCTTTAGAAAAATCTTGCACTGGCACGGCAACCGATAATGTCTCCCTAAACATTTGCAAAGGCAGCCCATCCTCATCTTCCACCTTTGTCAAAATCGTGTGCAAGGCATCGTGTTTTTGGACGAGCAAGTTGATGGCTTGCTCAAATAAAGCGGGGTCAATGCGCCCTAGTATTTTCACGTAACCACCGATGTTATACAGTTGTACAGTTTCGTGCAACATCTGGTCGAACCAGATTTCGCGTTGGGGTGATGTGAGTGGATAACGGGTTTGTGAGACGAATGCGTTCATTTTGGTTAACTTGCAAAAAATGGCTATTAACTTAAGGTGAGACACTTTCAATCCTTTTACATATAGCCCCTCTCAAGGAATAAAACCGTGGAAAGTCACATCGAAAGGGGATTTAGGGGTGTGTAAGGTGTCGTGGCTTAATATGCGTTAAGAATAGAAATAGTGCCAGAAATTGTTGTAAACCTTCCAAATTTTCACAATCTGGAAGGTTTAAGTTTGGGGTTTTATTAGACAGGAACGGAGGGGCTATTTTTCACTATTCACTATAAATAGTACGCAAGCCTCTACTGATCGTCGCAGGTAGGACGGAAACATGGGTTTCATCTTCAAAAACATGTGCAGTCCACTGCAGGTTGGTGTACTTGCGCTGTTCAAATACCTTCACGATCCGGTCGAAGTCAGGCACAGCTTGTGCGTAACCTTCATTATCCGCGATAGAAACAAATATTTTTGCAGGCAATGCGCTGTGCGTTTTGGCATACTTTTCTTCCATCTTAAAGATAACCCCCGCATCCCAAAGCAACGACGGACTACCAAGGATGAAACGTTGAAAAAGCCGATCTGATTGGAACAACGCATACGTTGTAAAAAGCCCCCCTAACGAATGCCCAAAAACCGCTCTGTCATCGGATTTTGCCCGATACTTTTTCTCAATAAACGGCATTAACTGCTGGCGCATAAATGCCAACAATTCCGGCGCCCCCCCACCAGATTGATCCAACGGAAATCTGACCCGTTTTTTCTCTTTCTCTGAGGTTAATACTGTAGGCGTGTAATCCAGGCGACGGCGGTCCAGAGTAGACAGAAAATATCCGCCAACCGGAAAACCGACACCGACGATAATGATCTCGGGAATGGCTCCCTCCATTGCTAAAAGCCGAGCCGTTTCAACCATAATCCCAAATTCTGAGTTTGCATCTAAGGAATAAAGCACCGGATATGACTTTCCAGAGTCCTTATAAGTTCTCGGCACAGCAACCGAGATTTGAAACTGCCGCTGCTCTTTATGCACTAACGAATTAAACACATAAGTGTCAATACCCCCTAAAAAAGCCTTAGGCATATTAGCAGAAGACACGTCGGCTTGTGCGATTGAACGCCAAATATCTGCTGCATCAACCAAAGTGCGCTTGGCATCGTGTAATACGACTTTGCTGTTTTCCATGGCTGGGGCGCGATTTTGATCAGCCAGTACGGATGATACGCCAGTTCCGTATAGTAACGCGCCTATCGTGACTGCTAATGATAGCCTTCTTATTTTCATTAAGATGTCCTCCGAAATAAGAGATGAATGATAAAGGAAAGAACTTTTGATTTGTTGTTAGTAACTGATGTTACGCACTCAAGTTCCACTGCTACGTCATTCCTTTTTTGCTAGAATCCAGAAATTTTGCGGTTTTTTTTGACTTTGTGTAAAACGCACCGTCCATTGTGGATTACGGCTGTAGCATTCATTATGGAATCAGAATGCGTAACATCAGTTAATTATATGAACATCTATAGCACCTCGTCATTTTTCTATTGACGGGTAACAGGAGTCCAAGATTTTCGAATAACCACCCAAACTAAAGTTTGGACTCCAATCTCGTACCCGTCAAAACCAAGTTGACAGTGTACTAGGGCATCTTTTGATCGACAATTTTGATTTCTAACCCCCAACCAAAGAGCCCCAACCCCCATGGTTTGAACACATCCATTGGTTTGTAGGGATTATCATTCTAATGATCAAGTATTTTTGCGCCCTTTGTCAAAAGGGGAAACCGCAATTGACAATTAGGAATGATAATTAAATAAAGTGAACAGTTGATGTTTCGTTCATTATGAACGAATTCCCGAAACTGCTCAAAAATCTTCAAGTTAAATAATTGCCATTCCATTAGCACTTGCAAATTGACCAATTGAGTCATTCATTAAATCACTATAACATAATTTGGGTATAAATTACCAACTGATGTTACGCACTCAGATTCTTTTGTCATTCCTTTGAAGCGGGAATCGCTGAAATTTTGCGATCTGGTTTGACTTCACGCGAAACGCACAGCCAGCCGTGTGGATTCCCGCTTCAAAGGAATGGCGGAAGCCGGGTGCGTAACATCAGTTAGTAAAGTTAATGTAGTAAAGTTAATGATGTAATAATAATATCTTTCTTACTTTTGGTGAAAAATAGCAATGGTTGAATCGCCATTTATCAAGGCCTTGTCAAAGTTATATATAAGCTATTGATTTAAATAGGATATACGGGAATTTAAAAATAGATTTAAAAAAAACAGTCACTTATAATTTATACCTGATTGTAACGGATTTTGGGGAGGGTTTTATTCATTTAAAATTCTAATGACGAGTTAGAAACTATAAATCAAAAGCAACAAACCTTTAAACCAATAACTATTTGTTTTTACAGTATAAATATATTTATAATATTTATGGAAATAACGCTTTTCATTTTAACCGAGGTTGAGAATCATTATCAATGCTTTCAAGCCCCGAACACAGGCTCCACAAAATCCGTTATGATTATACTGTTCGCCTTTGAATTTTGTGAAAATAAAAAATACTAAAGAAATCCGATTTTTTTAAATCAGATTTACCAAACGCCAAAATTTTCAGGGATTTCAAGTACGTTCAGTATAATTATTATATACCAATTTATCAGACGGTTGTTTTTCAAATTTTTCATTATTAACAATTTAATAATTCACAATTTACACATTGGTAGTCCTAGATAAGTAGTGATTTTAGCGAGTTAAAGCCCAAAGCTAGAGCTTTGAACTCCAAGGCACGATGCTGAAGTCCAAAGCTTTAGCTTTGTTTTTTTGGAACGGGTGCTTTTCTATTTTCCCGCTCCTTATTAAGAACTACTCGGTGGCAGAAGGAATGACACCGGTGATTGAAACAGTAGAGGCTCCCATTTGTCCGGCGATTTCCAACGCCTCAAGCGTCACCTCGACAATATCATCGATATCATTGTAGAGGTCGGTATTGAAACGCGGCAGAAATAACAACGCAATCCGGCCCTGCGTGGTTTCGGTAATACCGGCGACAAACGGCAAGTTTTCAAACCATTGTTCCAGTATTGCTTCTTGACTCAAATCACTTTGTTCAAGAATGACATTTGGTAAATAAGCCAACGCTGCGGCAGTCACCGGCGGGATTTTGTGAGCCGCTAACAGTGACAACAAAGAACGATGTTCCAATTGGAAATGAGATGAAAAGTGGGAGACGATGCGTTCTTGTTCAGAAATGAGCCTGTTTTCAAGCTGAGCAGTTGAATGGCTCGCTTCAATCCGATTGCGCTTAGGCGCATTGTCAAGCCAAGTGGCTAACTGTGCGATGGTTGGGTACTTTAATAATTGTTGGGCTGAAATCTCAATATTCAAAGCCAAAGCGATTTTAGATATCGCTTGTACCGTTTGTAAGGAATGCCCACCCAATCCAAAAAAATTATCATAGATACCAACTTGCTTAATACCCAACACGGAAGCCCAAATCTCAGCCAACAATTTTTCCTTGGGTGTCCTTGGCGCAACAAAGGTTTGTTCTGAATTCTTCCAACGGTTCACTGATAACTGAGACAAGGCCCGACGATCTATCTTACCATTTGGAGTGAGTGGCAATGATATGAGTAAGACAAAATCTAATGATATCATATAGTCAGGCAATTTGTCTTTAAGAGCATTTCGTAGTTTGTTCCGCAGCGAGTTTTTTCAAAGACAGTCGCACAAACAGTCCCTTCCGTTATTCCAATTTTTGCTTTTTACCCCAAAATGGAAAGTTTATGGAAAGTTTGGGGAAAAATGTTCCATTCTCGTTCAGAAGCCAACGGTTGGAGTAAGTGGCAAGATATTGATTGTGACAGAAGTCCACGTCTTGGGGTTATCATCTTTAAATGTTTTCATTAGTTCACGTAGTGAAGAACAAAGTTTTGCAAGTGAACGAAAACCAACTAAAATTGTTCCAAACACTCTCTTAATTTGTCGGCAAGCACTTGCACATGCGGTTCAGTCAACATTGTGCTATGATTACCTTGCACCCTATAAACTTCAACCGGTTCACTCGATAAACGCCCCCAACCCCACGCAGGATCATCAGGAATTTTCTCGTCTAGCATACCAAGCTCATCCTGATAAACGCCGCTGGTTTTAAATAAAGTAATTCGATTGGGATAACCCGTTGGTGGCACGTAGCGAAGAAACGCTAATTCGTCCGCTTTGATGACTTGGACAATCCCGCGAACTGTGTTGATGCTCGTTTCTTGTGGCAATAAGTTGACCCTTTCTAGCCGGGCTTTCAGAAGACTCAATTGAGCCTGTGCATCAAGTGGTTGAAAATCTTCGTTAGAAAGCCCTAAATTTTCTCCGGATAAGGATTCTAAGATATGTGCAATTGTCGCCATCCATTTCGCATCATTCCAATCCAGTTCGGTCGGGTGACGATCTGGGCGCAAAGCTGGCATATCCAGAATAGCAAGTCTAGCGACGTTTTGCCCCTGCCGCTGTAATTGATATGCCATTTCAAAGGCAACCAAAGCTCCAAAGGAATGACCACCCAATAAATAGGGCCCTTGGGGTTGAACCGTGCGTATGGCTTCAAGGTAATAGTCAGCGATGTCTTCAACACAAGTGAACGGTTCTGATTCTCCATCAAGGCCCCGCGCTTGCAAGGCATAAAAGGGTTGCTCAGTTCCTAGATGACGTGCCAATTGATGAAAATAGATCACGTTACCACCCGAACCCGGCATACAAAAGAAAGGGCGTTTGGAACCCAGCGGCTGAATTGCTACCAAGGGCGACCAAGCTTGGGAGTCCGTTTTTTGGCGGATCAGCTTGGCTAATTGTTCTATCGTCGCACCTTGAAATAGGGTTGCTAAGGAAATATTTTTGCCCAATTGTTGTTGAATCTCAGCCATCAAGCGCACAGCTAATAACGAATGCCCTCCTAACTCAAAAAAGTTATCCTGTACACCGATTGGATAAACTTCCAAAACGTCTTCCCAAATTTGCGCCAATTGCAATTCCAACGCATCACGAGGTGCGACAAATGTCCTTTCTAAATCCTTCCAATTGCTCACTTTAAATTGAGACAGTGCGCGACGATCTATCTTACCATTTGGTGTGAGGGGCATGGCTTCTAACATGACAAAAGCCGCTGGTATCATGTAATCTGGCAATTTTTCCTTGAGACAATTGCGTAGTGTACTAGAAGTAGGAATTGGTGCTGAATTTGGCACCACATAAGCCACTAAACGCTTGTTATCCGGTTGTTCTTCTCGAACGATAACGGCAACTTCCCGCACCTCAGAATGTTGAGCAAGAACGGTCTCAATTTCGCCAAGTTCAATGCGGAAACTGCGAATTTTCACTTGATTATCAATGCGACCCAAAAACTCTAAATTGCCATCGGGGAGATAACGGGCTAAGTCGCCAGTTTTGTAAAGGCGTGAATTGGGATCATCACTGAAGGGGTTGGGGATGAATTTTTCGGCTGTCAAGTCAGGGCGATTGAGGTAGCCGCGAGCTAGGCTTGCTCCGCTGATGTGTAACTCACCAGGAACACCAATGGGAACCGGCATTTGATGCTTATCGAGGATGTAAATTTGGGTATTAGCGATGGGGCTGCCTATATGAGGAAGCTTATTTTCCGATTTTTTAATCACTAAACCAGAGGTCGTGACAACCGTATTCTCAGTCGGGCCGTAATTATTCACTAATTTGAAACCCTTTGATGTGGGTGGAAAATGATGTAGTTGATCCCCACCGGTCAGCATCATTCGCAAATTCAGGTTTTTTGGCCATTCTAAGCGTAATAATTCTTCTGCAAGTTGCGTGGGTATAAAGCTTATAGTGATTTTGGTTTTAAGCAGCCAATTCTGTAAAGCCACGGGTGATTTAATGGTTTCATCCCCAATCAGATAGATACTGGCACCGGCACCCAGGTAGGGCCACAATTCCCAAACTGACGCATCAAATGCCATACTTGCTAACTGAGTAGATTTGTCTTTATCAGTCACTTCAAAAGTCTGTTGATGCCAGAAAATGAGATTAAGTAGTCCTTGGTGAGGAATTAACACGCCTTTAGGCGTACCGGTAGAACCCGAAGTGTAAATCACATACGCCAAATGGGAAGGAGTGACTTTACTGACGGGATTTTCCTCAGAAAAAGTTCCCCAATCGGTTTCCAAGCAGACCATCTGTGCTTGATGTTCAGGCAATTCCTCAACTAATTTTTCCTGAGTCAATAGGATTGGCACTTGGGCATCTGCTAACATAAAAGCGAGACGTTCTTTGGGATAGCTTGGAGCAAGCGGCACATAAGCACCACCCGCCTTGAGAATCCCCAACAATCCTACCACCATTTCACAAGAACGCTCCACACAAATGCCCACCAAGATTTCCGGTTTGACTCCCAACGTTTGCAGATAGTGAGCTAGTTGATTAGCTTTGGCGTTTAATTCTCGATAAGTCATTTGTTGATCTTCAAACACGAGGGCGACATGCTCTGGTGTCTGTTCTACGACTTCCTCAAACAAGTGATGGATACACTTGTCTTTCGGATAATCGGTTTGGGTGTCATTCCATTCGACTAATAATTGATGTCGTTCATGTTCCGTCAGCAAGGGCAATTCTGAAATTCTCTGTCCAGGGTTTGCCACAATCCCTTCTAGCAACGTCTGAAAATGCCCAATCATCCGTGAAATGGTGGAAGCATCAAATAAATCGGTACTATATTCGATACGGCCACTGATGCCTTCTGGCTTTTCCTCCAGTCCCAGATATAAATCAAACTTGGCTGTACCATTATCAATATCCGATTGAGTCAGTGTCCATCCTAAATCAATCTCTGGCATTGAGGGTTCGAGGGTAAATGCCACTTGAAAGAGAGGATTTTGGCCGATATGACGCTCAGTATGAAGGGTTTCAACCCACTTTTCAAAAGGTAAGTCGGTGTGGGCATAAGCCCCAAGCGTGATTTCACGTACTCGCGCCAATAATTGCTGGAAAGTGGGCATGCCTGACACTGAAGTGCGTAAGACAAGGGTATTGAGCAAATAGCCCATCAAATGTTCCAGTTCGGGCCGATTACGGACGGCGGCGACCGTGCCTACCACGATGTCGTCTTGCCCGCTGTAGCGATAGAGCAACGTCTTAAAGGCCGCCAACAGAGTCATAAACAGTGTGACACCGGCTTGTTGACTCAGCGTTTTGAGTGCCTCAGTCAAGTTTTTTGAAAGCACTAAATACTGCTTGGCTCCCCGAAAAGTGGGTGTCACCGGGCGTTGATGATCGGTAGGCAACTGTAGCACGGGCAGATTGTCGCCAAGTATGGTTTTCCAATAGGACACTTGGCTGTCAGCAATCTCTGCGGACAACGGTTGCCGTTGAAAGAAAGCAAAGTCTGCGTACTGGATAGGTAATTCTGGTAGCGGTGACGGTTTGCCGGTGGAAAAGGCTTTATAGAGAATAGCAATCTCTTTCAATAAGATAGACAGGGAAAACCCGTCAATAATGAGGTGGTGTATGGTCAAAAATAACCGGTACTGGGCTTCTTCTAGCCGTACCAAGCTTGCTCGCAGGAGAAGTTCTGTTTGGAGATCAAATATTCGTTTAGCCTCTTCGGTTGCGACTTGTCGGGCTTTAACCTCTCGCTGTTCAAGCGGCAATGTTCTCAGATCAACGACGGGCAGCTTGAGCGTTGGGGGTGGCATAATCTTCTGAACGGGTTGCCCATCCACCATTGTAAAAATCGTCCGCAACGCTTCGTGACGTTTAATGATTTCATTAAGGCTTTGTGAAAGTGCCGCTACCAAAAGTGTATTATTAATATGAATAGTAACCGATTCATTATAAAAAGGCACATTCGGGTTAAGTTGAGCGAGAAACCAGAGTTGCTCTTGGAAAAAAGACAACGGTAGATTCTGTTGTCGAGAACTCGGTTGGATAGCCGGTCTATGTGGTTTATGAGGCTCGTTTCCACGACTTGTTTCTAGGTACCGGGCGAGTTCGGCGATGGTAGGACAGTCAAACAGACTAGATATGGATAATTCCACCGGGAAGCTTTCCCGCACTCTGGAAATAACTGGGGTGATCAATAAAGAATGCCCGCCCAATTCAAAGAAGTTGTCATGAACACCAACTCGTTGAATACCCAATACGGAAGCCCAAATATCAGCTAATAATTCTTCATCCGATGTCCTTGGCGCAACAAACTTTTTGTCGGATAACTGATAACTCACCGATAATTGCGATAGTGCGCGACGATCTATCTTACCATTTGGCGTGAGTGGCAACGACATGAGCAAGACAAAGTCCGATGGCACCATGTAATCAGGCAATTTGTCGGAAAGGGCGTTCCGTAGTTTATCCCGCAGGGAGTACTGCAAAAAATTTAAAAACCCTTTATTTTCCAGTTCATAACTGACACATTTTTCCATCAGGACTTGTTCATCAGGCATCAGTTTGAATTCAATACCCGTAATTGAGGCGCGTGAATAGGCCACTCTACCCGTTAACCAACAAGCCTTGGATTCGCCGGGGAGTTGGACCTGTAGGCTAATTTCCTGGCCTTTCTCAAAAGACTGGTTTCCTTCTAGCAAAGCCCCAGCCGTGCAAATATCCGCCGTTTGCAGCGGTACCGTATGATCTTCATATTTGACCAAGCATTTGGCTTGATAAGGAATTCGTGTTGGAATGAGATCGGATACGACATAAGCGACTAAGCGTGGTTCGCCGGGTTCGTCTTCTCGTGCTATAACGACGACCTCAGCCACATCAGGATGTTGGAGCAACAGTGCCTCAATTTCGCCTAGTTCAATGCGAAAACCGCGAATTTTGACCTGATTATCTATACGACCCAAAAATTCAATATTGCCGTCGGGCAGATAACGGGCTAAGTCGCCGGTTTTATAGAGGCGTGAACTGGGAACCTCACTGAACGGATTTTTGATGAATTTTTCGGTTGTCAAGTCAGGGCGATTGAGGTAGCCACGAGCTAAGCCGTCTCCGCCAGTGTGTAATTCACCCGGCACTCCGATCGGAACGGGTTGCAAATCCTGATCTAAAATGTATATTTGGGTGTTAGCAATGGGGCGACCTATCGGTATGGTGATAGCGCTTTCTGAGACATTCTCAACCAAATACCAAGAAGAAAAGGTCGTATTCTCCGTGGGCCCATAAACATGCAATAATCGCTGGGGGCGACCGTGTTTCAGTATTTCGGCAACCCATCTAGGTTCAACCGCCTCGCCACCAAAAAGTATGTATCTCATCTGATTAAAAATCACCGGCACTTCTCTGGCTAGCTGATTGAACAAAGCCGTTGTCAAGAATAATATCGTGATTTGTTGCTCACGGAGTAAGGTTAACAATTTTTGAGGTGACAGGGCGATATCTTTGGTAATTCCAACTAGCCGTGCCCCAGAAAGGAGTGCGCCCCAGATTTCAAAAGTAGCGGCATCGAAAGACACGTTTGACGCTTGGGCCACTCTATCAGAGGTTCTCAATTGCACATAGTTG
>JAYQWI020000048.1:0-2143 GCA_035871815.2 Candidatus Parabeggiatoa communis | reverse complement strand
GGGTGATTACACCCTGACTTTTTCAAAGCCTAATGAGGTTTCCAGTACTTTGTGTTGGTCAGCTAAAACGGAAACATCCGAGTTAGGCGCTTTGCGAAACCAAGTTGAGGAAACGGCCCATCTGGCTTACGTCAAGTCAATCGCTTATTGGCGATGTGGCCGATTCTTGCGAAGAGAAAAAAAGGCATTTACACAGGCTCTTAAAATACTTCGTCTGGGAATTGATACATTAGATTATCGATACCTAGTAGAAGGAAATGATGGCATGCTTGATGATACAGGTATGGGCTTATTTATCGCAGCAGAACAAAAAAATAAGGGTAAGCTTGATGTGGCATCCTATTGCCTTGAGCATACTTTATGCGCGCGTCTTTGCATTTATGCCGAGGCCTTTAGTCTTCGACTCCCAGATGATGTGAGACAAGCGTCGTATCCGGTATTTAACCCTAATAAAAATTATTGACGATTTCTATCCTAATCTGCTATTTTTGTATATTTTCCCATCAATAGGAGTCAAATGAAATGAAATCCGATTCTTTCGGGGGGTTATTTTCAGGTTTAGGATTTGACATTGTGAATGCGAGCGTTGAAAAAGTGGTAGTGTTAGATAGAACGCTGATTATCATGATGAGACTGATTAACGCTGATTAAAATCAGCGTCAATCATGATAAGAAGCCGAATCAGCGTTTTATCATTTAGGGCAATAAATTCTGCATACTTTGTTTAAACGTCTTAATTGCTTCAGGCCCTTCGATATCCATAACCTGTTGACTGACAAAATGTTTTTCCGCCATAACGGCGGCGACTTGTTCGCCAAAATAACGCAAAAAATCAAACCCGGCTTCGCCATCGCGAAAACTTAATTCGGCATAATCCTCGCCCTGTTGATTGAGCGCATCAATAAAAGTCTGGCGATGCTCGCCTTCTCCCAACATATCTCGCTGATTATCAGCAAAAGTATTCGCGACATGCAGGGCTAAAGCGGTGATAAAACGTTGTCGTTCTTCATTTTCCATCCGATCATAAGCTAATCGATCTGCCACTTGGACTAAAAAGATTAAAAACGCTTGAATAATCTGAAGGCGGTGAGCATTGCTATTGGTTTGATAACCCTTATGTTCTAATTCAAGCACACTATTTGTCGTGATTGTCCAACTGATAAAACCCAAAGCGCCGGCAATCTCTTCGATAGATTGGGGTTTCGCTTTTTTATTCCAACGATTTTTGATACGCATAAAATCATTCCTTTAAAATCAATCATTTTTAGAGTGGAGTGAGAAATTCACGCAAAGCCGCTAAAACGCTAAGACGGTATGCATCACGCTAATAATACTGAATACTTAGCACCTTTGCGCCTTTGCGCCTTTGCGTGAGATAAAAAATACCTGACATTCCATATCATCATGAAAAACTGGTTTAACCAACTGAACTCTCGTGAGCGTTATACGATCATTATTGGTGCCATCACTTTAAGCCTCATTTTGGGTTATTTTATGCTCTGGGAACCGGTTATCAAGGCTCGTGCCCAATTAGAGATTATGGTGACGGCTCAACACAATACTTTGCGCTGGATGAACACCGCAGCGGCCGAGATTCAAAAATTACGCGGCCAATCCACAGCAAAGCCCATTCAAACTCACAAACAATCCTTATTAAGCTTGATTGATCAAAGTACTCGCCAAGGCGTACTCGCTAAAGCCAATAAGCGTATTGAACCAAAAGGTGATCAAGCCGTTCGCATTAATTTTGAAAAAGTGAGCTTTACCGAACTGATGCGCTGGCTAGGCAGATTACATAACCAACATCAAGTACAAGTCAGTTCAATCCATATTGAACCAGAAGCGATTCCTGATCAAGTCAAAGTGCGTTTAACTTTGAATTTTTGAGTTTTAAAAAGATTGTTAAGAGGTGGGTGCAGCTCAAAAAGGGTGGCATTTTTAATCTCACGCAAAAGCGCCTTTGCGTGAGATTGGTTTTAGCGCAACAAGAGACGCGATGCCTCGCGTCTCTACAAATCTTTCCAAAAAATAGGCTGTTCAAGAAAGGTTTGCCAAGCGGGTTCCAGACTGGCTAACCCAGTCACTTGTTGATGGGCATACCAGCCATTTAGAAAATGTCGAACGGGTGTATCGCTACTTAATC
>JAYQWI020000047.1:0-3207 GCA_035871815.2 Candidatus Parabeggiatoa communis | reverse complement strand
CAGCATCGGGCCCAAGCCTTACTTGGGCGTTTTTTGGAAGCGACGAGTATGCCTTTTAAAGCCGGTTTAAAAGTCTTATTACAAGTGCGGGTTGAATTTCATACTCGTTTTGGTTTATGGCTTGATGTCTTAGATATCGATCCTAATTTTACCTTAGGCGAATCGGAAGCGAAATTAAACCGTATTAGAACGCAACTCAAAAAAGAAGGCATTTATCTTCAAAATCAACAGTTTGCAAAATTCACTGAATTTGGTAAAGTTGCCGTGATAGCGCCGCCACAGGCGGCCGGTTTAGGCGATTTTAAAAGTCAAGCCGATATTTTAGCGGCCTGTGGATTGTGCGAGTTTCATTATTACACCACCGCTTTTCAAGGCCAAAATTTGAGGACAGAAATGCCAGCGGCCTTTCAAAAAGTCCATGACGATCATCACAGCCAATCTTATGATGCGGTTGTGATAATTCGCGGTGGTGGGGGGAAAGCGGATTTATTTCAATTAAATGAATATGAGATTGTGAAAGCGGTTTGTACGGCGCAATTGCCCGTTATCGTCGGGATTGGACATGAAAGAGATCAAACTTTATTGGATGAAGTGGCTCACTATGCTTGTCATACGCCCAGTTTAGTGATTACACACATTGCCAGCACGATTATTCAAAATGCGCGCAATGCGAAACAAAATTGGCAAAACGTCGTCAAATTGGCAGGCGAAAAGCTGAATCAAGCCAAAGCGAACACGGCAAATGGCGCTGATACGTGAACAAGCGGTTAGGCGAATAGGCGAACAACGCAATAAACTGAGCATATTAATGCAAACAGTGAGCAATGCCAGTCAAACGCAATTGAATCAGGCGCATCATCAGATCAAGTTATTAATGGAGCAAGTGTTATTAGGTGATCCCAAAAGGATTATGAAACGCGGGTATGCGATTGTGCGGAATCGTGAGCATAAGATTATGACACGTAAAGCGGTTGCCCAAAAAGAAGCCTCTTTAATCATTGAATTTCAAGATGGGCAGATCAATTGCGGGCAACCACAAGAGATTGCCCCTACAAACCGTGAATGACTTTAAAAGGAGCAGATAAACCGTGAAAGAAAAAGGGGCTAAAATCCCAAAGTTTAATCACAAACCCTGTTCAAATTTGTTAAACGTATTGCTAGCCGCAATGAGCAAAATGTGACGAAATTCACATTGGACAATACATGCGGCGGTGATTGAGTGGGAGTGGTGGGTTGAACGTCGCAAGCTCCGTTACTGCGTTGCGTTATCCCTCTACCTACGCTTGTTGTCACTCCTTGATAATCTCAATCTGACTAACCTCACTAAATATCCAATTCAATTTGTTGAATAATTTCTGTAAATTATCAGGTTCATCAGGTGCATCAACAGCAAATAGTTTTTTCTTTTCTTTTATAAATAAAGAACCTTCTTTTTCAAACTTACCAAATTGCCATTCTTCACCAGAAGTAACAACAGCATAACATATAGTAGCGCCCTGTGTTGACGCAGCATACATTTCAGCTAACGCCTGTGCCCAAGCCTTTTTCCAATCTTGATCTTTGGCTTCAATTACACATAATGGAGGGACATCCATTACTTCCGCTATATTTGCTAATGGAGGAGCGACCAAAAAATCAGGTTTTCCGGAAAGGTCTTTAGTCGGGTCAACATTGTATGTTATATGTGACCAAACACGGAGGGTTTTGTAATGATCGTCAAGCACATCCAATATAGGGCTAATAATGCTTTCACAAATAGCTTCCTCAGAAAGAAAACTTAGCGGATCATCTATTTTCTTTTTGATGCGCTTCATTTCATGCTCAGGGACATCGAACGGTAGAGTTCCCGTGAAAAAACCTCTCTCCATTTTAAGATTAAATTTTATTGCTACCTCAGAAGCGGTTTTAAAATTTCCAAATCCCATAAAATGCTCTCCTTTGTGAGAAAAATAATTAATTGATTTTAAAATGAAAAGGACAATTCAGATTTTGAAGTGTTTGAATAGATATAATAACCCTAATTTCTTTCAAAAACAATATTTCATTGGCGAAGGTATTGGGGAATGCCCTTTATCAAAATTGATCTTAAGGTGTGATGAATGTAGGCTTTCTCATTCCTCATTCCTCATTTTTCATTTTAAAATATAGGTAGGCTATTGTTCACTGATAACTGATATTTCATTGACGAAGGTATTTTTGCATAATAGAGATCAAATAAAACATGCCAATATTTTTAGATTGTCCCTATTCTGAAAAGAATGAAGCGAAAAAATTGGGGGCCAAATTTGATTGGGCTGAAAAAAAAGGGTTCATTCCCCCGGCCTTGAAACCGAGCCCTTTGCGAAATGGTTAGCCCAAACTAATCCTCAACCCTTCGAGGTGGTGGCGGGAAAGCGGTTTTATTCCAATTAAATGAATCTGAGATTGTGAAAGCGGTTTGTACGGCGCAATTACCTGTTATCGTGGGAATTGGACATGAAAGAGATCAAACCTTATTAGATGAAGTGGCTCACTTTGCTTGTCATACGCCCAGTTTAGTGATTACACACATTGCCAGCACAATTATTCAAAATGCACGCAATGCGAAACAAAATTGGCAAAACGTCGTCAAATTGGCAGGCGAAAAGTTGAATCAAGCCAAAGCGAATAATGAACGGCAGATGGCACTGATACGTGAACAAGCGGTTAGGCGAATAGGCGAACAACGCAATAAACTGAGCATATTAATGCAAACAGTGAGCAATGCCAGTCAAACGCAATTGAATCAAGCGCATCATCAGATCAAATTATTGATGGAACAAGTATTATTGGGTGATCCCAAAAGGATTATGAAACGCGGGTATGCGATTGACAGGAATCGTGAGCAGAAGATTATGACACGTAAAGCGGTTGCCCAAAAAGAAACGTCTTTAATCATTGAATTTCAAGATGGGCAGATCAATTGCGGGCAACCACAAGGGATTGCCCCTACAAACCGTGATTGACTTTAAAAGGATCAAATAAACCGTGAAAGAAAAAGGGGCTAAGGCCCCAAAGACAAAGACTTATATTGATAATTATCAAATACTTAAAGACATTGCAGAGGCCATGCGCGATATTGATGAACCCGATATTTATCAATTAGTCGTCATGGTAAACGAAGCGACTGAGGCTTATAAAAATTGTCAAGCCCGTATTGAGGCCGTTGAAAAGGCATTAGGTTTAGAA
>JAYQWI020000046.1:0-5480 GCA_035871815.2 Candidatus Parabeggiatoa communis | reverse complement strand
TTTTGAATTGGTTATAGTCTTTAATAGACTTGCCCCTAAATAAACGTAAGTCATTGAAAATATGAGATACAACGATATTAAAAATCAAGGACTTAGCTTATTAAGGGACAAGCCTAATGTTTATTTGACTGATTTTCATAGCATGAATTTTTAAGTGTGACGGAATAGTGTGACGGAATAAGGTTATGAAGAGGGGTGTGTTTTGATGGGCAAACAAATTTATGTGCTCCCGGCTTTAAAAGGCCTTTTTCGGTGGGTGGTTCTCGCACAGAACGAAGTTGCGCAACCCTACGCTCGCACGTCATCTATTCTATAGTTAAAGCGTATTTAAAATCACCAAGTGTCTTATTATTATCATAAATTATAAGCTTAGGATCACTTTTGGGAAGCAAAACACACCCACATTCAACTGCGATAGAGACTGGAATAGCCGGAAAAAGATGAATTTCAACATCACTACTATGACGTTCTCTGATTGAAGCCAATAGTTGGTGAAACTCTTTTTTAAAAAGCGCAAGTTGCTCTTTACACTTCAAAAAATCTCTGTCTAGATTTTTTATAGTGATTTTATAAACAGGGCAATCTTTGATTACTTTATCAATTTCAGATTGATGGATTTCTCCACTCAGAGACAGATTCAAGATAACTTGCTTAGCTTTGCTGTCGTATTCTTCAGGTTTGGTAACCTCATAACAAAAATCTAAATCTTTCTGTTGTTCCTGCCATACCCAATTATCTGTATCCCGGTGTTTTTGATAGACTCTGTGCGGAATGATGTCACCAATTTCTTGACCTAAAAAAATCAGCAATGGTATGGGTGCTAAAGCAAATATGGACAGATGTTCAGGGCGTTCTTTATTTAGCTTTTGGCTAAATATCTGTTCTATCTGTCGTTTAATTTCAGTTTTAGCGACTTCCCAAAAATGAAGATCATTTTCGTTCAAGGAAAGGTTTGTTAAGTTAATCTCAGAAGAATCATCACTTGGATATCTTTGGGGGATAATTGCCTCATAAGCTTGCTGAAAATTACAAAGCCCTTTTCTCGTATTGATATTTGTACAAAATTTAAGAATATGGGTTTTATGAGAGGGATTAATGCTTGTGAGCAATTCAATTCTGTCTTCATGCTCATTTTTAAAAGCTTTAAGAAGTTCAACCGGATGTTCTTCAACTTGCTCTCTATCAATTAAACGATGATGAGTATCACATAACAACATGAGGTTATCAAAATCTTTACTCAGTTCCTCTGATAAGGTAGGATGTCCTCTTGCTCCATTAGGACTATCAGCAATAATATGAGCAATGTAGCTACGATTCATGTCTGCAAGTGTCAGACTGTCTTTATAGAGATAGTCATTACATCCTTTATATTCGCATCGCCCACCAGATTGTACCCAAAGCCTTAATTTAACTTTATCGGGAATTTTCGTTGTTGACATTTATGTCTTATGTCTCCTTTTGTAATTTATTGATATTATAAGTAGATTTACAACCTTCCCAAACAAATATTTCCTGAATACCAACAATAATGAAATACAGATAATCACTATAAAACTTGTCTTGCTTTAATTTTCTTTTCCAGTTTATCAAATCTGTATTTGATGGAGAGGGTAAAGATTCAGGATGTGTATGCCATTCACCAAGATAATTTAAAGTGCCATTGCTTTCATGCCACACTTTATCAATAATTTTTTGATGACGTTTGGCTTTTCTAAAAAAACTAAATCTGGTTTGTTTATCTCCCGATAAAGGAGTAGAGATTGAATCCACAATAATATCTTTATTATCAATAATATGACGGCCTAATAAAATGCCACCGGCTTCTGTTTTCCAATAAGTATCTTGACGATATTCCGTCATTTTCTGGATAACAGCATGACTCAGTTTTAATTTTTGACCATTAGCTGTCAAAAATAGGATCGATTCGTCAGTCATGAGTCGTTTTTACACCACAAATTGGACAGTTGTCATTTTTATAGCTGTAACGTTTTCCAAATAATTCATTCTCTGTTTGAGAATATCTGCTTGATAGCTTAAATTTAGCTTGTAAAAAATTTTTATCATCACCTTTCCAAGATAAAATAGGATTATCTTGCTCTTCATTATTAAGCACTGATATAGCAAGGCGTGTTGCTAAAATAGCCGTTTGGGCCGAATCTAAGGCACTGTAAGGCGTAAATAAACTGCCACAACCGGTTAATGTTTTTGCAAAAGTTTGTCCTTTTTCCGCAAATGAAGCTTTATTAAAAAGCGTGTCATTTTGTTCCGGTGTATCAGATAGATATAAACATTCTAAACAACCATTGCAACCACCATTATTAGTGAGTAAGGCATGTCCACCAATACCATAAGGTTCTAACCATGTAAAGATAATCGGTGGGGAATTTTTGGTTATATGACAAAGCTGATTTAAATAAAGCTCAATCGTTGGAACGCCAAGTGCAACTATAATTAAGTCAAAATCATTGAAATGAAATTGTTTATTAGCAATCAATTCTTCTATAGATTGATCTTGAGCAGTAATCGAAATATAAGGCATCTTTATTTCGATTTCTTCTTTTAAAGCCAACACTTTTTTAGTTGGAAAGTAATTATATCCCATTACATGCCTAAAAGTGTTTTCGGGCTGTAAAATATCTTTATCAATTAATGTCAGGTTTTGAATACCAGCACGAATGATATCGTGGCTAATAAAACCACCCACTGAACCACAACCAATTAAGGCAACCCGTTTATTATTTAATTCTATTTGGCTACCACCACGCGGTAATAGGTAATTTTTATCCCGCCGAGACAACGAAAGTGGAAATATATCTTTTACTTTAGCACCCTCCATAAGTGGATGAGCTAATTCTACTCCTGCAAACAAAAGACCAAAAACAGCCGTATTACCACTGGGTGTTAGCTGGCTTAAGATAACAATTTCCTCATTCTTTACTTTTTTTCTCGCAATATCTTTTAATAATTGTTTAGATTCCGTAGATATATTTGAAAGGATAACATTTCTTATTTCTTCCAACGTCCAAAATTGATTAAAAGAAGGTGGAAAACCGAAACTATTTGAGTTGAAAGGTAAATAAATTGCGTTATAAGAAGTCCATTGCTCGTAATTTTGAATATCTATTTAACAATCATTAATAGCAATATTTTTATCGTTTAATTTTTTCGCTATAATTCGTTTAGGCTTATTGCCTAACGAAATAAAAAAGTCCAGATGTTGAACATTGCCGAGTTGTCGCCAATAGAATTCAAACTCATCAAGAAAATCTTGACGATTTTTCTGGTTTAAGCCATCCAACAAAAGTTGCCTTGTTCTAAGCAAAGCATCTCTAATAATTCCGACAGGATTGTTTCTATCACAAAGCAAGCCTTCATTTTGAACATAACATACCCAACCAGATTTATCTATGTGAGGAATAAAACCTAGAGCGTCAAATGGTTTCAGAAAAATAATGGGCAGACTGAGTGGAAAAAATCGATCTAAACTAACCCATAATCTGACTTGTTGGCTATCGATATAAATATAACCTTCAAAAGTGCTGGTACTTAGCCTATTTTCTGAAATGGCGTTTAAGGTGACAAGACGGGCACCTGAGAGCAAATTTAACTCACATACCCGTTGAAAAATCACTTTAAACTCATTCAATTGTAACATTTACTGACCCATGCTGAAGAACTTGAAGACACGATGGCAGGCGCAGAACTAACGAATGCTGCTTCTGCCTTAGAGGGTATCGGAAAATTATCACCAAATTGGCTTTGCAGCTTTTGACCGGCTTCACTGGGATCGGGTTCCCTTTGTGCTTCGTTCAAAACACTCAAGAGCGATTCCAATTTCCTCTTAAAGCTTATCATGTGATTATCAGTCATCTTTTCAAACAAATCACAATAAGGTGCCACTGGCAATTTTACAGAAAGCCTTGAAATCATTTCACCAGCGTTATAAACATCTCTAAAATTACCAATGACGGCATTAACAAAATTCTGCATTGCAGTCAGATCATCATAAGTCGTTTTATCAGTAAAAATATCTACAAGTTTGCTGGCGTTAAACCAGTGATAAGCTGCAACCGTAATCCCTATACCAATTGGAGCACCATTTCCGTCAGAAGAAAAATGGACATCTTTCCAACGTTTTAGATAGCGAATAATTCTTCTAAACTGTTTTCCATCTTCTGGATCATGAAACATATTTGAAATAAGCTCGATAAGTTGTTTGGGATCGGATGCTTCCCAAATTCTCTCATCAGAATTGGGTTTACCTTTAGCTATGTATAATGAACCATCATAAGAAGATTCAGAGTAAATTGCCAAATCAACGTGATAAATAGGTTCATCATGCCGTTGATAAAAAACAGTAATACAAGGTCTTTTAAACTCAACTCTTTGAGTATGAGTAGATAGGGCATCATATACCCATTGCTTTACTTCTGTCGGATCAGGATAATCCTCTTTTGAAATGTTAAACTTTAAACCAACATCAATATCGTAGTCTCCTCCTACTGGTTGGATGCCAGTTCCCATGGCATAACTACCTTGATTGAAAACGTCAAAAGTTGGAGTAGACTCGCTTTTATCTTGAAAGAACATTTTAAGCCTCTCACTAAGTTTATCAAGAACAATATCCCGCTTTTCTCTTAACGTCTTATTTTCGTCAAGATTATCAAGTTTGATTGTTTCATGAAACTGAACAAAATATTTTTGAAGTTTAGCCATTTATGTTTCCTTATAATTAATAACTGATGTTACGCACTCAATTTCTGTTCATTTTAAACACACAATTGGTGTTGGTATCGGGTGGATCACTTCAATCAGTCGATATTCCACTTATTTTATAAGAGTATATACATCAATGCGTGATATTTTGTGCGCTTGCATAACCTTGATAAGAATGGGGGTGCGTAACATCAGTTAATAATTCATGTTACGCACATACAAATATAAAAAAAATGTAAATGTTTCACACTGTACGGTTAAAAAATTAGGTATTATAAACTAAGATTGTCTATTGGAATATGAAGGGTATCTATAAACTTATAAAATAATTTCTATAAATTTAGCGAGCCTAGGGTGTAGAACGAGAGCGAAAGCCATCAAAAAAACTATCCATTTTCAAAACACCGTTTAAGCTGGGTTCCCGCGCAATGCGGTTTTACCAAGCAAGTGTAGAATGGGTAGAACAAAAGCATAGCATCACAATGGTTAATATAGTCAAGCTTTTTTTATAAGCCAACCGGTTTTGGCAATTTTTCCAACCCGTTTTGAAAATGCCAATAACCAAATACTGTTGTTATGAGTTTAATATAGTCCTGATAATTGATGGGTTTCGATATTGTCAAGCAAAAATTCGCATTCTTAAACCACTCACTTAGCTTGTGTGTCTTATGATGATTTAGTTTTGACTAAAATTGTGATCCCTTTTTTGACCACAGTGGCAAGACTTCAAAAAAAACTTAGCCGGTTATCAGAGCAGTAGTGAC
>JAYQWI020000045.1:0-6248 GCA_035871815.2 Candidatus Parabeggiatoa communis | reverse complement strand
TAATAATAAGAGTAGGCTTTGAATCAATCGGTTTTTAAGCATGGGGGTTCCTTTTTTCAGTTATCAGGTTGTTCGATTCTTGTTTTTCAAATTCAATCAGTTCTTTGATTAAGTCATCGCAAACCATAACACTCTCAAAATAGCCTTGACAATCAATGTCAAAGTTATAACGATATTCTTCAGCATAAACCGTTATCGCAATCAAATCGCCTCTGTATTTGGATTTGTTCGTTTTAAAGGCTGTGGTGGCTATCACCTCTTCTAATAATTTATTGAGGTTATGCGATTTAGAATAGGCTCCAAACTGACTTTTCGTTTCCAATAGGTGTTTAAAAAAACATTCAAACATTTGTTGATAATGGAAACAGTGAATAGAACAATCTTGAATGTGACTGGTATTAAAAAAGTCAATGGCGACGGCATGTTCCCAAGCTTTTCCGCCTAGATTTTTCACATTCTCGAATGCTTTAAAAAGTGCTTGATACATTCAGTTATCAGTTATCAGTTATCAGTTATTGCTCACGCAGAGCCGCAGAGCCGCAGAGAATCAGAAATTTATTTATAACAAACTGTATTCTCACGCAGAGCCGCTTCGTTCTGAGAATCAGAGTTGATTAAGCTGGCGAGTTAGACAAGCTGGCAGTATAAACCTCGTGTCTTCCCTCTGCGGCTCTGCGGCTCTGCGTGAGCAAACTTAAAAATGTTTAAAAGTCACTCGATAAACGCAGCCTTCACATAAGTTATTTAAATAGGTGGGTAATATGGAAAAGCGTTGTCCGGCCTCTTCAAATGAGGTGGGTTGTTCAGTTGAGGCGATATCGGTGACTAATTCGGGATCAATCAATCGCTGTTTTTCGTTCTTTTTAAACTCTATAATCAATTGTTCTTGGATGACGGTAAGGGTTTCAATCGCTTGAGTTTGTTGAGCGACAGACAGTTTTTGGTATTGTTGTTCTAATACGGCATCAGGTTTGCGAGTCGCGATGAAATAAAGGCTTTCTTGGCCCGTATTGTGATCTAAACGAAATGATTTATGGGGGGCCGGGACGAAATATTGTCTCCCTTTTTGCACGGGATTGCGATTAGCTTGAGAAGCGCCCCTAAAATCAGCGGTTGGGAATAAGCGTGCGATATTACCATGAGAATCAACCATAAAAATAGAGACATAAGCCTCTTCAGTGGGTTTAAAGAGCAGTTTGAGCGAATCGCCCGAATGCAAAACACTGCCCTCACCAAAAGTGTGAAAATCGCCTTGCCCCTGATTCCGGTACAAGTAGTTGATTTTGAAGCGTAAGGGTGTGATCGGTTCGCAATCCTCAACCAATTGGTCATTAACCCCTCTGGTTTTAGGACACTCAACAGAGGGCCCGGTATCAATGAGTGTCGCCATTTTGATCTTGGGTTGGATATGACTTGACTCGGTTAGCCGCGCAGCATGAAGCGGACAATTTTCTGTATCAAACCAACAATATTCAATATACAAAAGAGCGGTGCCACCTAATAGCGTGACAAAAAGAGCGGCGAATATTTTTAACATGGTATTACTCCTTTAATAACGGCGTTCAAACCTCAATGACTTTGCGTGCGATCAAAAAAATGGCCCAAGAATGGAAATGACAATTATAATCAAGGATTAAAAATGCCTGATGATAACTGTTGAAATTCAAAATTGAATTGATTTAAAAAATCAACGCTCACTAAAGAAGCTATTTTTGCGTCTTTTGCGTCTTTTGCGTCTTTTGCGTTATTAAATAATCAGCGTAAATCATGACAATCAGCATTTAGCCTAGCACACCGAAGCTAAATGTGAAATATTCACGTTCTATCAACTCTAATCTCATTCAACGATCCCAGTGCCTATAGTTTTAATCTCACGCAAAGGCGCAAAGGCGCAAAGGTGCCAAGTCATTATACGGGTTTAACTCGTCGAGTTTTTTAACCATTACCATTAACCACTAACCATTAACCATTAACAAACTATGTACTACACAGGCGGCCCTACCTTTTCAAATTTCCGTCTTGAAAAATTACTTGAGACGGCAAAGATAAAAGAACCCACTCTCATCAAACTGGCAGCGCAATATCTCTATATCGTTGATATTGAACATCCCCTATCTGAAACAGAAGAAACGCGGTTACGCACGTTATTACCAGATAGCCAATCCCCGCAAAACTGATATCAGCGATATTGTACTTTCAGCGAATTGGATGGCTTTGGCATGGCAACCGGGTGAAGATGCGGCTTTGTTTGAAACGGTTAAAGCAGTGGGCATGACATTTTGTCCAGCACTGGGTATCAACATCCCCGTCGGCAAAGATTCGTTGTCCATGCACACACAATGGGATAATCAAGCCGTCACCGCGCCTTTATCCTTGATCGTTTCAGCCTTTGCACGGGTTTCAGATATTCACCATAGCCTCACACCTCAATTACGATGCGGTTAAATAAAGGTGAAAAAACGGCTTGACTTCAAACGGTTTGGTAATTATATTCAGCACTTTTCAAAAGTCGTGTGCTAAATATTGTTGGTTCTTTCGTATGGATAAATTTCAGAAACATCAAAAATGAAAAAACGTTGGTTAACCAGTGATGATATTCGTCATTATCTCTAATGCGATTTCAAACGGGGATACCTTATAGCAATTCTTAATTATGAATACTTAATTCTTATATTAACTTCAATAACTTAATATTTACAGGCAGTTACTCATGAATGAATCTAACGTCCAACAGGTGCTTAGTCAACTTGAACAGTTGAAAATAAACTCTCCAGCCACTGCTGACACATCTGAATATTGGATTAATACCATCCGCAAGAAACAGAAATTCTTGGATGATCACGCCCATCCCATTGTTTTTATCGGTAGTGTTGGGGTCGGAAAATCTTCTCTCATTGCTGTTGCTGCTAAGCTCTTGGTTGACGAAAAGCTAACTGATAAAGCAAGCCTGAAAAAGAACTTTGTATTGCCCACAGGTTCCGGCCGTACCACAGTATGTGAAGTGCATGTTCGTGCGCGAAAGGAAAATGAAACCGGAATCGGTCTTATCATAAAGCCTTTTACCGAAGAGGATATGCAAAAGGAAATAGCTGTTTATGCAGAAACAGAATGGTATCGCCGTCAGCCGGAGGCCGTTAAAGGGGAGGGCGATATAGAACCTACCCCACAAGAAATTCAACGGGTAATTCGTAATATGACAGATTATAATACGAAGCACCAGAAAAATGAAAAACAGCGCACCGTGGATCCGCTTGATAAAGTAATTCCCGACTTTGATAGCCACGAAAAATTTAGGGACCATCTACTTGAACGTGTCAATCTAGCTGGGCGTACAGAAACAGAATGGTGGTGGAACAACGATAATGTGGAAAATTTACAAGCTTTAAAAACTTGTATTGAAAATATAAACTACGGCAAAAAGCCGACTGCTATGCCACCTCATAGAATGACTGTTGTTGTCCCAGAACCTTTAGATAGCAGCAATGCCGGATTGGAAATCACGCTTATCGACACTAGAGGACTGGATAATCCAGTGGAATCACGCGCTGACCTCTACGAGTACATGCGTGATCAGCGTTCTATAATTGTATTGTGTACTTCTTTCAAAGATGCGCCTAACTCAAAATTGCGTACTTTACTGCACACCATGACCGACGATGCCGAACTACGTCAGGCAATTCCACGCACATTGCTGGTATTGGTCGATCAGGACGATGCTGAACAAGTAAATGATGCTGATGGTGATCGTGAATTCGGACAGGATTTGAAGATTGATGAATGCCATCGTGTTTTGGAGAATGAGGGACTTTCTGGGAGAATCCACAAAACACACATCATCGCTTTTGACGCTTTGCAAGATGCTCGCAATCGCTTGCAAATCGCTATTGATAATTGCTTGGCACAACTTCGTCAAAAAGAGGAAAAATTAGAGGATGCGAAGATATTTATAGAAAATGCGGCTAACGAGCTTCGTCCTGGGCTCTGTTATAAGGTAGATGAGCAACTCAAAGAAACAATGGCTCAACACTTATTACCTTCAGATGCCCCCTTGCGTACTCCACTGGAAGGTTTATTTGTTGCGATCCGAGCAACACGATATGCATCGGTAATATATGCGAGTTGTCGGCGCAATGGAGATTACTCGAACCTTAATTTGTATGCTGCAATTCGGGCTAAGGCATCGCGGGAAGCTACTCAGTGGCTTGATAAGTTAATCAATCCGGTAGTCTCCAAACTAAAGGAGCTTAAACAAGATAGTTCATTCGCTTTGGTTCATGATTATATCAACCTTCGAGAAAGGCAATACCAAGACGCACGGCTCAAAGTAATCAGTGACTACGCCGATAGCATCAAAAAACAAGTCGATGAAAAATTAAGAAATGATGCAATCTGGAATAAGTGTGCCAGCGAATGGGGACAAGGGGGTGGATTCACAGACAGAGTATTGGGGCATTTTGAAAAATGGGAAAGCCGTCAACAAGGCATTACCGCTCACGAAACGACAAATGCAAAAGAAGAAGTTCCCCTGCTAAAAGAAGTTTTCCAACCACCTCAAGCCCCTCAATTTACACTCTATATTCGCAATCTACGTGTGCTAAAACAAGTGGACTGGATGCCAAGCCAATTGAGTGTCATAATTGGGGCTAATGGTACAGGCAAAACAACACTTCTGCTCATTTTAAAACTTTTACGACTTGCTTATGAACGGGGTCTGCCTGAAGCAGTGAGCATAGTTCTAGGGGGCAGCAATCACCTCAAAACTTGGGGAATCAACGAAGATGAACCAATAGAGATTGGTCTCGACATTGACACGGTGAGTTGGAGAATTCAACTCGTCCCACGCGAGGGTTCGGTGAGTTACTTGACTAACGAGCGTTTTACTGAGCAAAACCGAGAAATATTTTGTCGTGATGGACTGGGTGAATTTTCTTATCGAGGAGAACGAATTGAACCAGATTCAAGATTGGGCCTACGAATGCTGATGGATAGGGGAGTATACGAACCCGCATTACGTAAAGTAGCCTCATTTATCCAACATATTGCTGTTTATCACGATCCCGATTTAATTAATTTGCGCCAAGGTTCCAATACTTCTGAAGATCGTATTTTACATACAAGAGGAATTAATGCGCTTGCTTTATTGCGACGCTGGTATCAAGATCATACCAACCATCATCGCTATCAATTTGTTGTCGAGGGACTGGCGGCAGCGTTTCCCAATACCGTTGAAAAACTGGACTTTGTAGAAGAGGGTAATACCGTCGTTGCGCGTATCTACCCGCCTAACCAAGACTTTCCCAGTCCGCTTGCCAATGAAGCAAATGGTGTCATTCAGCTCCTTGTGTTATTTTGCGATGTTGCGAGTGCAGAAAACGAAAGTGTAGTAGCCATTGATGAGCCGGAAAATAGTTTGCATCCCTACGCACTACGCGCTTTTCTTCGTAGGACAAACCGGTGGGCACGACAACACAATCTGACGGTGCTGTTGGCAACACACTCAACCGTTCTCTTGGACGAATTGAGTGCAACACCAGAAAAGGTGTTTGTCATGAAAGCAAACAAATCTAGTAGTGGCTCCATGCCAATGCGACTAGACAAACTTTGCAACCATGAGTGGCTAGAAAGCTTTAAACTTGGTGATCTCTACGAACAGGGTGAGATTGGAAGCAATGAGGATGAGGATTGAATATGACACGGATCAAACTAATCGTAACCGGCGATATGGAAAAACTGGCATTGCATAAGTCGTTGCAAGGATTTTTCCCAAATGAGCGAGATGGCCAAAAAGTGATATGGGATCAGCCTAGGAAAATTCAGTGTGCAACAAGTTACCCACTTTCTCCACTGCAAACAGACAATAGCAACTTGTCTACAGAAATAAAGCAATTGGCTCAAGCTATGCTTGATGAGGCTCTGGTTGGCAAGGAAGGTAAACCGGCGGATTTAGTCGTCGTTATTGACGATGTGGAACTTGGAAATTTAGGGCAAGAGAACGTTATCGCAGAATACTTCCGAGCCGCTGTAGAACATGTACTCGAAGCCAAAAAATATAGCAGTCATACAGAAGATTCGCATCGAAAAAGACTCCGCGAAAAATGCTCTTTCCATTTACTTAAACCGATGGTAGAGTCCTATCTATTTGGCGATGCTAACGCGCTTCGACTTGCAGGTGTACCAGTAGGCGAGAGTCCAAAATTAGTTCATCTTACTGATGTAGAGCAATTCGAGACCAACGATCCCTTATGGCT
>JAYQWI020000044.1:0-2884 GCA_035871815.2 Candidatus Parabeggiatoa communis | reverse complement strand
GTATTTGTTTAGCTGATGATCTAATTCTTCTATTGGGATTACGGCGGGCTTGATGGTTTGTTGGCATATTTAAATCCTCGTTATCAATTATCAGTGTGTGGGCAACGTGTTTTTGGATTGGCGATCCCCAGGTTCCACCTGGGGCTATGATCTTGCGTAGCTTCGAGCCGAAGTTTCACATTCAACCCCGCCATCGTTGGCGCTTAGCAGCTATCAGTTTGTCAAAAGTACAACGGTTAAGGGATTATTTCCATTGGGTGTGGTTATTTTAAAATGATGCGCAATACACCAATAATTATAAAAAAAATTTAAAAATCAATTAATTATGTACATTTTAAACGCTTGAAAGCGCGTGGAAGGGTAGGCTCTATAACCCATTGATTTTATTGAAGCGTCGTTCTAAAGTAGCCACACCCATTTGAGATTGCCCAACCCGTTTGTTTCATTGGTAGCTCGTTATCGCCTTCAGTTTAGCCTAGCTGAGTTATGGCGATGCGCGTTATAGCGTTTCCCGATCTCATGACGTACAGTTATATTAAGAAAATCGAGCCGCAAAATAAATTTTGCACTCCAATCAATCCGGCCGCAAAATAAATTTTGCACTCCAATCAATCCGGCCGCAAAATAAATTTTGCACTCCAATCAATCCGGCCGCAAAATAAATTTTTCACTCAAATGATTTGTACTTAGCTTCGCTGACCTTCGGTTCATTCAATCGGGAAACGCTATATCTGGATATCCCTGTTCAAATCCACCACAAGCCACTCAATTCAAGGCAGGATAAGGAGCAAGAAATAATAGACACCGTTTTGGATTTTGAGAAATGCTTTATCAGTATTCACTTGCGTTTTTCAGGCAAAAGTTATTGGTTGCCACATTCCTAAACGGTTTCGCTCTACATGCCAACTTGAGTTTGCAAACTTCAAACTCAAGTTTTAACGCCAATTCATAAACTGATCTGTTAAAATGCCAATGTGACGATTTCATTTTTCATTCGCACATTTGTTTTCCACACAACAACTCAATAGGCAATAATAAGCATGAAAACTCAATATCTTGCTCTGATTCTGGGAATAAGCCTGATGTCTGTCTCATACGCACAACCCAATATGGGGCAAGGCATGAGCAGCCCCTGTCCGTCTGGTATGTCGCCAGGCCAATGCGGAATGCAAGGGCCCGGTATGCACGGAATGAGGCAAGGCATGCCATGCGGCAATCAGCCCATTCCTCAAGCACAAGCCAACCCATCACAAGTCAATGATTCACGTACCTTTGTTAACATGCCACCGATGGCACAACAACTCATGCGACAAGACATGTTAATCCATCTCAGCGCCTTAACTCAGATTCTAAACTTTCTCTCAGCCGGTAATCTAAACGACGCAGCCCAGATCGCCGAAACTCAAATAGGTCAAAGCGCGATGGGCAAACATCGGAGTACCGGTATGGGGCCCGGTAGATTTATGCCACAGCCAATGCGACAAATGGGTTGGAATATGCACACTGCGGGCAGTGAATTTGCACAAACAGCCAAAACCGGTAACACCACACAAGCTTATGCCGCCCTCGCCAAAGTTACCGCGACTTGTGTTGCCTGTCACGCTGTTTATCGCACACGCTAATTGGATAAAGAAAAACCTGACAGGCGAAAGCTTTTACCTCTGTGTACCTTTGTGTACCTCTGTGTACTCTGTGTTGATGTTTTTTATTTTTAACACATCATGGAGTACCACAGAATAGCACTTCGTCAATACTCAACACCTATACAAAAATAAAAGAATTAACACCATGCCCATTTTCCAAAAATCAGTCATCCAAAAACATTTAGCCAATCTTGAACAAAATCAACTTGATAAGGCTTTCAAAAGATTTAAACATAATTATAGTCTTGATAAAATTCAACGGATAAAAACGCTTAAAGAAGAGGAATATCAAGACGGCTTTTTGCGCGATATTTTTGTAGATGTCTTTGGCTATACTTTAAAACCGGATAACCATTTTAATTTGGTTAGAGAATTTAAAAATCAAACGGATGGCAAAAAGGCCGATGGCGCGATTCTAAAAGAGGGCAACGCCATTGCCGTCATAGAATTAAAATCCACTCAAACCAAAGACTTAAAAAGTATTACCCAACAAGCCTTTAATTACAAAAATAATCAGCCGCATTGTCAATATGTCATCACCTCCAATTTTCAAAAACTGCGATTTTATATTGACTATGCCAACGAATACGAAGAATTTGATCGCTTTCATTTAGACAAAGCCGCGTTTTCTTTGCTCTTTCCCATTTTGAACCGATATAATTTGTTAAATGGTTTACCGAAGCAACTCAAGGCGAAAACTAAAAGCGATGAGGACAATATCTCCAAACCATTTTATAAAGACTATTCTCAATTTAAGCAAGAGATTTGGGCTAATTTAACCCAAAATAATCCGCAGTTTGATCAACTGCTGCTCTTCAAAAAATCTCAGAAGTTTTTAGATCGATTGCTATTTATATTATTTGCCGAAGATACCGGTTTACTGCCGCCCAATTCTATCGACAGTGAAGTTGAAAAGTGGCAAAAGTTAAAGGAACTTGATGCTTATGATTCTTTATATAATCGCCTGAAAAAGTTTTTCTATCATCTCAATAAAGGACATCAAGATATTCCAGCTTATAATGGCGGTTTATTTGCAACCGATAAGATTCTGGACAAGTTAGTTATTGATGATGATATTTTGAAAAATCATCTGCTGAAATTAGCCGCTTATGATTTTAAGTCCGAATTGGATGTCAATATCTTAGGACATATTTTTGAGCATTCTTTAAATGAATTGGAAGAAATTTCCGCCAAAATTGATGGAAAGGCAACGACTAAAGGGAATACAAAACGCAAAAAAG
>JAYQWI020000043.1:0-2290 GCA_035871815.2 Candidatus Parabeggiatoa communis | reverse complement strand
TTATCTCCTTTTCAAACCGTAAATGCTGCGCTTGATAAAGCAAACCTTCTTTAGTCGCCCTTCTTTCCCTATCGCGAACAATCCCTAAACGGGATTCTGAATGAAACAATTGGTTATGAGGAATCACTTCACTCTGTTCAGGTAGTTGGCCGTTTAAGACTTTTATCAATCCCGCTTCAGTTAACCAAGCCTGATTTAAAGGTTTGGCACCTCGATCGGCCTGTAATAATTTAGGTAATCGCACTCGTTGGCCTAAATCACAATGAACCGGTTGACCGATTTTTAAATAACAAAATGCCCCGTTTTGCATTAATGACAGAGGTACTGGGTAAAGTCGTTCTTCTTGATAAATCAAAAAAGGCCCTTTTAATCTGAGTTGTCCAAAATCATCATCCCCTCCAATCTCTTGACGAAGTGCTTGATATTGTTCGTCTTTGAGATACTTTTCCCAATTAACGGGAACCGTTTCACCCTTCACTTGGCGATTTTCGCCAATTAAACTCCGAATCGCGCCAAGCACTGTACGCGCTGGTGGGGGAAATAAACAGGATAATTTTTGCTGTTTTCTCGAATGCGTTTTTGTCAGTAATTGATTTGCTGACATCTTGCCAAACTAATTCCGCTAATTCATGCCAAGCGTTTTGAACGCTTTCTTCTATTTTCAACGGTTCAAAAACATCTGGATTGACTTCCGCTTTGAAACGATTAGGTATATTGCCTTGATGGGGCGCGTCACCGGTTTTCTGAGCCGTTTTATCTCCTAACCAAGCCAAGAAGTTTTCATCCGGCTTAGGAAAACAGATTTCTCCCCCTTGGGCCCGCACCGCAGACATCGCGACGGCCGATAACCACGATAAAATAAAAGAACCTGCCCAAAAATCACGAGTACGTCGTGCTTGCGCGACAAAACCTTGAACTGGGCCGAGTGTAAAGTGGAAATAATGGGTTGTCATTCAATGGCTTCCTTATTTAAAAATTTTTTCTGTTAAAAAGATAGAGTTTTTCATAATAGGGCAGACACCTGCCTTGGCGTGTTAAATTTCAGGGGTGTTGCGTAAAAAACGCTTTACGGCGTTCACAGAGGGCCACAGAGGATCACAGAGTTTTTCTCTGTGAAACTCTGTGTTTCTCTGTGAACTCTGTGTTGAAAAAAAATCCCTTTTTAAACCAATTATCCAATACTCATCTTGTCAAACCCATCAATTTTGGCGTTTTAACTCACCAAGCGTTGCCTGATTTTTTCACGCTCAGCTTCAGACAGCATTGCTAGAACTTCCTGTATGCCTTTCTGTATGCCTTTCTCTATTCCTGCCTCCAGTCCTTCCTGTCGGCCAGCTTCTCTTTCACGACGTGCTTCTTCAGGTGTCAACGCATAATATCCGCTTTCTGCCGTGTTGCTTATCATCTTATCAAACCCCTCAATGATTTCGTTGATGTTTCTTTTATATTTCCGTTTGAAATAAAAAGCCAAGGTCAGTAATAACCGACTGCGTTTGTTCTCATCAGAACCGGCGTATGTTTCTAACAACTTAACCGCTTCTTTGAGCTGTTGTTCATCTATCCCTTTTAAAATGGGGGCAAACGCGACATATTCCCAAAGTGCCATTTGCTTGAGTTCGGCTAAAGTCTTCTCATAGAGCAAAATTTTGTGATAGCGAACCTCTATTTCGTAAAGGGCACACGATTCTGGATCATCTTGGCCTTCATCAGGCCAAAAATAAACGACGTAACTTCTGATTTTCGGATAGTTTAAAATCCGTCCTTTCTTATCCCGTTGTGCATTGGCCAGGGCCAATTCCATTTTATATTCAGCCATCCGCTGGGGCATATTTTTTTGTGCTTGTCTTTGAAATTCGATATGCAGTAAAAATCGTTCCCCAGACGCTTGTGAGCCTTCTGGGTAGGCTACCCAAAAAGCTAAATCAACTTTCAAATCAGAGGTTCTTTGTAACTCAACATTCTTTTCGATTAAAGTCGCTTTGTCGGGCATTTCGATTAACTTGAGGGCCCCTTCTGGGTTTTGAACAAAGGCCTGTTTACAAGTGATGTCAAAAGCGTTTTTGACTTTGTCTAATGGGTTCTCATTGAGTTTCTGAATCGATTCCGCCGAAAGCGTAGAAAACAATCCCAATTGTTGAGGTTCAGTTTGTTCTGCTTGTGTGTTTTCAACCATGGTGTGTTAAAAGACTGTTGTTATTTATCAGAGATACGCTCAAAAGCGCACTTGAGTTGAGAAAGCCGTGTCTCTCATCATACTTTCTTCTCAAAGCCTGTTTATTTAACGCAAGAG
>JAYQWI020000042.1:0-4707 GCA_035871815.2 Candidatus Parabeggiatoa communis | reverse complement strand
GGTAGTAAAAACCTGAATTTGGACTCCATTGTGTCTACTACCGTGAAGTAGTCCGTTGCTAACTTCCTATAAGTCTATCAATATTTGGTAGTGTTACTATGCCGTCTGTTGGTCTTAACGCTTAAATTTATCTCAATAAGTCCGACAAACTGTAAGTAGGTGAATTTGTCGGTTCTGACTTATTTAAGAATCGGCAAATTTTTTTATAAATGACTGATGAAGGATTTTATAATGAACTCATATTTGAGAAAACATGATCCGGTAATACCGGATACTAAGGGGCCACCTCAAAAGCGATGGCGATCCCATTTAACCCAATGGGTAATGGTGGGATTACTCGCTGTATTCACATTAGGCAGTATTATGCCCACAGCTAGTTTGGCCAAAGACGATGGTTCGGTCATTAAGGTTTTGGTATTATACACCTCATATTTGGCAGGCAAAAATTCCGATTATGGCACTGAAGCAAGTGCTAAAGCAACCATTGAGAATTTGGTTACTCATACAAACGGGACTTTCTCAAGAAGTGGTATCAACGACACCAGCCTCGAATTGGTTAATGATTCTTTAGTCGATTCTGAAAATTGGGACAATTTTGGAAAAGTGAACTATACCAAAGACGAAAATACGTCTAATTGGGGTAGAAATTTTGGTAACTGGAGTGAACGATTAACTGAACTGAGAGCGGAAGATGACAATTTTCTTGATGATGTTCATCGTTGGCGCAATGAATCTATGGCAGACGTGGTTATTCTGTTGGTTTACGCCTCCACCAGCAGCCTAGATGGCACTGCTTATCAATTGAAGAATAAGGACGACCTTACTTTTGAATCTTCTGCTTTCGCTATTGTAAAGGCTAGTGTAGCAATAAGTGAATTAAGTTTTGCACGTCAGCTTGGACACATCATGGGTTGTACCTATGATCGTAGTTTCGTCGATAGGTTAAAAGGAATGCCGAAACCGATAGATGCTACAGGGATATCCGAAGAGTATTCTTATGGTTATATACTACCTACCACAGGCTCGAAGAAAATTTGTAGTCTTATGGCAGTAATGTGTAATTACCCATCAGATGCGTTTTGGTCAAATCCAAGCATCAATTATGTTGACGATGATGGTGGACACCCTACAGGTACAGATTCGGATAATTGTGCTAGAACACTTAATGAAACAGCAGAAACTGTAGCTAATTTTCGTTATTCTGATCCCGGCACTTTGCAGTTTTCTATGCCAAAACATAGCGTGAAAGAGGGCAGTGTGGATTCTGCAACCATCACGGTAACTCGTCGTACTATCCCTAACGAAGTTTTGATTGGTGAAGTTTCTGTAGAAGTGCTAGATGAATCTTCATCCACTGAAAATCCTGCGACAAAAGGAAGCGATTATGCCGTCACTTCTCCTGATACTTTTCCTACATTGACATGGACAGATAGAGATGACGATCCTAAAGTTATCACTGTGTCTATTGAAGATGATGAGAACAGAGAAGTTAAAGAAACCATCAAGTTTGCCTTATCTAATGCTACTGGTGATGCAAAATTAATTGATGACACGAAAACGACTACAGTGGACATCAAAGACAATGATGGTCCAAATATCGCTTATGTCATTGATATTACTGACAGTATGGATGAAGAAATTGTCGCTGTACAAGAGGCCTTGATCAAATACACAGATGAGGAAATCCCTGAAGGACAAAGAGTCAATTTTGTGACATTTAGGGATAAAGTCTATAACTGGGGAATGACTGATGACTTGGATAAAGTGAAGATGTGGGTTGGTAAACTATATCCAACAGGCGGTAGTGATTGTCCTGAATCTTCGGTAGAAGCCTTAAATGTTGCTAACCTCAACGTAGATGATGATGGAAGGATTTTGCTGGTTACAGATGCTGCTCCGCATGAAGATGAAGTTGACAACACGATTGAAATGCTGAAAGCAAAACGTATAAGCGTTGATGTGAAGTTGACTGGTGATTGTGATAATGGTAGTGCTCAAGAAATTTTTTCACGCATTGCTTCCGAAACTGGTGGTTCATTCGTATTCATGCCTGAAGTGAATGATGGTAACACTAAACGTGGTGATAGAACCCTAACGCGACGGACTACTCGTGATGGTTCTAGCACTACATTAGGTATCACTAAACTCGCAAACAGCATTTTCAATACTATGGTGGGTACAAATAAACCTGCTGTTATTGATATTACTCCAACAATTGCTCCACAAAGTGGAACTTTGGATGTGGTTATTAATGCCTCCTCACACACTAACTTTAACGATTCCAGTACGGTTAGTATTGGAGGCAGTGTTGTAGTTAACAATGTAAAAGTACTCTCAGCTACACAAATCGTAGCCAATATCACAATACCATCGGGTACAACGCCTGAACTATACGATGTTAACGTGATGACTCGTCTGGGAACTGAGACTGAAACTGCTGAAGGAGTAGGCTTGTTGCAAGTGCTACCCCCAAGAGGTTTGGCGGAAGTTTTAAGTATTGCCCCATTTACGATTGTTAAGGGTACAACCGCAGATATTAATATATCGGGGTTGGCAACGAGTTTTGATGAGACCTCTGTACTTAGTCTGGGCAGTGGTATTACTGTTCAAAAGTTGACTGTTCACAGTCCAACTTTGATGACGGCAACCGTAGATATTGGCTGGGATGCTGATGCTGGATTACATGAGTTATTGGTGAATACGGGTAGTCAAGAAGCTAAACTAGCGAATGCTTTTTTAGTGTTGTCAGAAACCGTTAACAGTAGCACTGTATCCAAAATTGCTGTGATAACGCCATCGCGCGGTGCAAGAGGAACTACATTAGACGTTGAAATTTCAGGACAAGCAACGAACCTAAGTGATGAAAGTTTCCTATATTTCAGCGGGAACGGAGTCACTGTAACGTCTTTTGACGTGATAAATGCTACACACGCTACTGCAACTATCAACATTGATAATAATGCTACCTATGGTTTCCGCGATGTAATTGTCGAAACCGGTGATGAAGTTGCGACAATGCTGGATGGCCTTGAAATTGCTGATCTGCCTGAAATTCAGTTAACTCCAAGATACGGTTCTCAAGGTGAAACTTTGGATATTGAAATCACCGGACAAGGAACCAACTTCATAGCTGATGAAAGTGTCGTGAATATTAAAGGTACTGATATTGACGTGTTGTCTGCCGTTGTAAACAGTTCAACCCAAATCACGGCTAATGTACAGATCGATAGTCAAGCTGGAGCAGGTTGGCGTAGTGTTTATGTTACCACCGATTCAGAAGTTGCTTCATTGCATAAAGGGCTTGAGGTAGTAGCTGCAATGGCTGCTCCACCACCTGCTGCATTTGAAGAACTGATGTCTCTGTATAAAATTTGGGGACGCATTTTTGGTGAAAATGGTGATCCAATTGAAGATGTCACAATAAAAGTGGGCGATCAAACTACCACGACTGATGATTCTGGTAAATGGGAAGTCGGTGGTCTTGCTGAAGGTGATTACACTGTTATTGCCAGCAAGAAACTCTACACATTCACGCCTAAAAACGTGACGCTAAGTGGTCAAGAGTTTGCGAAAGAAGTCATAATAACACAGGGTTCTAGCCTAGTTGAGTATGTGGTTTATGGCACGATCTTCAATAATGATGGTAATCCAATTAAAGGAGTCATCGTAAAAGTTGGTGATCAAACCACAACGACTGATGATAGCGGTAAATGGGAAATTACCGATTTATCCAAAGATGACTATACTGCTGTTGCCAGTAAGAAGCTCTTTACGTTTACATCGCCAAAAGTGACGCTCGGTGATAATTTAAGAACTGAAGTTAAGATAATGGTTAGCCCTCAGATAACCGAGTATTATGCTGTTCATGGCACAATCACGGATACTGATGGTAATGTGCTTGCTGGAGTCACTGTGCAAATCGGTGATAAAACGGCTGTCACTGATGCTGATGGAAAATGGGAAATCACCGATTTGCTTAAAGGTGATTACGCCATAGTTGCCAGCAAAGAGGGTTACCTCTCAGCCTCGAAAGAGGTGAAACTTGAAGAGAATGATGATTTCAAGACGGAAGTCACGATAACGCTTTCTAAGCAAGTTGTTGTGCCAATTAACTATACTGTTTATGGCACAATCACCGATGTTGATGGTAATGCCGTTGCCGGTGTCACTGTGCAAGTGGGTGATAATACGGCGGTAACGGATGCTGACGGTAAATGGGAAATCACCGGCCTGTCTGAAGGGAGTTACTCCGTTATTGCCAGTAAAGAAGGTATCACCTTTACCCCGCAAAACGTGACCCTTGATCAAGGGCCTAGCCAGGAAGTTAAGTTAGAGCCGACTGGCATTTATGAGGCCTTTGGCACCATTAAGGATAAATTCAAAGTGCCGATGGAGGGTGTCACAGTAGAAGTCTACAGCAAAAAGGCTATGAGTGCTGGGCCAGTTGCTACGACTGTCACTGACGCGGCAGGTAATTGGGAAATAACCACTTTGTTTGAGGATGAATATACCGTTATTGCTAGTAAAGACGGTTATCTCTTTAAGACACGGGATTGTTTTGCCAGTGAAAATCAAGCCTGTGAGCCCAATCTCAGTAATCCTGACTCAATACTGAATTTGACGGTTGCAGCACAACTCAAAACCGTAAAACAAGGTGAAAATATTATCTATGTTATAACGGTGACCAACACAGATGACGGGCAAACC
>JAYQWI020000041.1:0-4474 GCA_035871815.2 Candidatus Parabeggiatoa communis | reverse complement strand
TATTAATAAAATTGATCTTGAACCAATTAATATTAATCAGCGCAAATCATCACAATCAGCATTTAGCGAAGCTAAATATCAGCGTTCTATCACGTTTTTAGATACTCAAATGCGCTCTGACTTTAATATTGAAAAATGAACAGCTTAAGCTTTTTGGTTATTTAATTTACAAATCACCTCAAAATCTTTACAGAGTTTTAGCTTTTAAGCGACTGAAGGTAAATGAATAACTGATAACTGATTGAACATTGTCAAGAAAAAAAGTATATAATAATACACTTAATAACTTGTCTATAGTTTTTCTCGTAAATTTGTTGTCCTTAAACCTTACTAAATATCAATAATAATCAATGTTTTGATTGAAAGGCTTATCGTTTTTGCACACAAAAACTTTAGCCTAACAATTGATAATTGATAATTAACATTGATAGGAGAAAATTAAATGATCAAGCCACACGGCTCTGACACTTTAAATCCATTATTTGTTTATGATGAAAAGAAACATCATGAACTCCAAAAAGAAGCAGAAACACTGCCTTCCTTATTACTCAATTCGGCTGCCGCTGCTAACGCTGTCATGCTCGGTGCCGGTTATTTTAACCCACTAACGGGTTACATGAATATCGAAAACGCGAAGAGTGTCGCAGAAAAAATGCGCACCACCACTGGCCTATTTTGGCCAGTACCGGTTCTCAATCGCACGACTGATATCTCGGCCATAAAAGATGCCAAGCGCATTGCCTTACGCGATCCAAATGAAGAAGGCAATCCTGTACTGGCCATTCAAGACATTGAAAAGATTGAAGAACTCGGCGCAGAGGATCAAAACCTCATCACTGAAAAAGTTTACGGTACCTTAGATCCCAAACACGCTGGTGTTGCCACTTTTAATAGTTTGGGTCAATACGTCATTTCAGGCCCCATTCAAGTCTTGAATTTCAGCTATTTCCAACAAGATTTCCCAGACACTTTCCGCACCGCTGTAGAAATCCGCAATGAAATTGCCGAACGGGGTTGGAATAAAGTTGTCGCCTTCCAAACGCGTAATCCCATGCACCGTGCCCATGAAGAATTATGTCGGATGGCGCATGAACGGCTCGGAACAGATGGTATCCTCGTTCACATGTTGCTTGGCAAACTGAAACCGGGCGATATTCCAGCACCTGTGCGTGATGCCGCCATTCGTAAAATGGTAGAAGTGTATTTTCCAGCCAACACCGTGATGATTACCGGTTACGGTTTCGACATGCTCTACGCCGGGCCGCGTGAAGCCGTGTTACATGCCACCTTCCGTCAAAATGCCGGTTGTACTCACTTTATTATCGGCCGCGATCATGCCGGTGTTGGTGACTACTATGGCAGTTTCCAGGCTCAAGAAATCTTTGATACCCCTGAACTAAAAGATGCTCTTCAAATCGAAATTTTCCGCGCCGATCATACCGCCTACTCCAAGAAATTGGAAAAAGTGGTGATGATGCGCGACGTGCCCGATCATACCAAAGACGATTTCATTATTCTCTCAGGTACCAAGGTACGTGGGATGTTGTCAGAAGGTAAAGACTTACCCCCCGAATTTTCTCGTCCAGAAGTCGCCAAGATTTTGATGGGATACTATCAAAGCGAAGCAGCGAAATAGTCACCACGACGAACAACTGTTCATAAAGGGGCAACTCTACGGATTGCCCCTACATTATTTGGAATCCAAAGCTTGCACTGTTATTTCGCATCCTCCCTAAATCACCCCACCTTGTATTCATCCAAACCTTCTTCAGCCAATTTTTGCTCTGCCTCTGAAAATTTTAACTTGCTCACCATTCCCCTTCACTATTGTTTAGAGAAATTATTTATTTCCCAGCTCCTTAGCAAGATGAATTCAAAAATGAGTGACAAAATAACTCTGATAAAATCTTAATCAATCACATCGACTCCAATAAGTCCAATTCCTGTTTTGCCGGCCTGAGGGCCGCAATATAGGCTCCTTTTAGTAATTCTAACATTTGACGACTTGGCACAATAATCGCCTATTATGTATATGGACAATTCAATATTTTGTTCGATTGTTGCGAAAAGATTATAAATTATGAATTTTGGCAATACCGCTAAATTACGCATTTTTAGGTTTAGATTTGGGTTTAAGGTTTTCCCAAATTTCTTTAAGCTTATCATACTTCGCTTTAAGGAATGAAGCTCCGCGTGTGTGGAAATTAAAACGCTCCCGATGCTTTTTCACCCGTTCTCGTTCTTCCTTAAAACGGTTGTGGCAGACTTGTCCCATCTTCTTGGCTGTTGTTTCCCAAAATTCATGAGGATTTCTTAACATTTCCCAAGCACCACAGCGTGTTATTAATCGACGGCTTGCGTATTGAAGTCCGGTTGTACGTAATAAATAGAAATAGAAATAGCGTTTATATTCTCGAAACGAACCTTCAAGTTCATTGTTAGTACTAGGTAACCCTTTCAGATGGTAAGTATGATATAACCCAGGAGCATAGCTTTTAGTGATTTTTTTCATGCTCTTAACCCCGTTTTTGGTGGTTTTAGTACGTGCTTCTTTACGCATTTTGGTAAAATATTGAGACATTTGCCGTTTAACTTGGGTACTGGTACGATGAGGTTCGTCTTCCTTTTTTTTCAGCAAATCAGAAATGTCATGCAACCAATCACTGGCTTGTTTTAATTCACGATAATCTTCCGCCACAGTTTGTAATGCCGTTCGGACTCCTCGTTGTAAAACCACTAAACGAGGTTCTGCATGGCATTCAATGAAACCATCTAGTGCACGGAGGCACAAATTTCCAGCCCCCCATTTAAGCAGCTAACGGCTTCCCTTGATAAGTCCATCGAAAAGGCCTAGTGCTTTGTCAAGACTTAATTTTAGGGTAAACCGATTTCAATTTTCTTCGAGCATCACTGATTTTCATTTGCCAATCAACACCGCGTTGTTTTTTGTTTACGTCAGTTGACCATGCCTGAATTTCTTTCTGCAAGGTTTCAATATCGCCAATGCGATGATCAGAAAGACATTGTCGAGTCATGGCACTCAATTCATTTTCAGCAATGTTCAACCAACTGCCATGCTTGGGTGTGTAACAAAATTCAATCCGGCGAACTAAGGAGCGTGCCTGCTTAGCTTCAAAAGCTTCGTAAAAAGCACCTTTGGTATGGGTATTCAGATTATCACAGACTAAGGTTACTTTTTCACAGGCCTCATAGCGTCCTTCCAGTAAATAAGCCATTTAAAATGCCCAGGGAGCGAAGGTTCGCTGAGGTCGTGCAGTCGTTTTACGCCAACCCTTAAGTGGCTCAGTAAACCTGAAAATACTGGCTGTCCCTGCACGTTCATATTCATAATCAACACGTCGGGGTTTTTGTTCTCGCCCTGGGTTGACGAGTTTCTTTAATTAGTTGCACGGGTTGGACAGAAATGCAAATGACGGGATGATGAGCGTCATAAGGGCGTTTATACGTTTCTAAAACACGCTGAAATATTTGCCACGAACTCAGCATCGCTATTTGGAGGAATGACCCAGTAAGCTATCTTACGTTGAGTCATACCGTTTTTTTTTAATGTTTGCCTTCGATTATCGTGACTGATTGACTCAACAATTTCTAGTTCGACCACCCGACACGCTAACAGACGCAGTGTCCAGTTGGCATAGCCGGGTGGTGGTGGACCAAGACGCATGGCAATGATTTTTGCTTCTTGTTCTCCGTTCAACGATTTAGGCGTGGGGGGCTGCTCTCGTTTTTTCCCTTCTAATGTTTGCTGAAACCCCTGTTCAACAAACCGTTGGCGAATGTTTTCAACCGTTTTTATTCGACATGAAAAGGCATCTGCAATCTTTTGGTCTGTCCAATTCGGGCCATTTGCATCTGCTTTTAGCAGAATATGAGCTCGACGAACTTTCTGACCGCTTCCTTTTAGTTTCTTAATCACTTGATTCAGATGTTCACGTTCTTCGGACAAAAGACGAATAATGTCTTTTTTTGGCATGGAAAATCTCCGTATTTTCCTGCAATATACCACCTTATATGGAATGAGGATAACCCTAATTTTTAGCTTTGACAAAGCATTAGATATTGCTTTTCGGGAAGATGAATCAAGAATACGCAAAGGTCAGGCGGCTGAAAAATTTGCCATTTTAAGACACATTGCTTTAAACTTACTGAATAAAGAAGACACGGCAAAAATTGGCGTGGAAAATAAACGGCTCAAAGCTGGGTGGGATGATTCATATCTCGAAAAAGTGTTAGCCGGACTTGCTTCATAGCGCGATAGCCTTGGTTTCTACCTCCGTTTCACCCTCCTCATCCGTTTTTCCCTCCTCATCCGTTTTTAGTTGAACTTCCGTTTTTCCCTCCTCGTTATTATTCTGGCAATTGTCGGTTGTCAAACCATTGACATTTAAAATACTGCTGATAGTGCCTTCAATGGTAGGCGTAACGATGATAGTGACTGTCGCCACTGTCCCAT
>JAYQWI020000040.1:0-1823 GCA_035871815.2 Candidatus Parabeggiatoa communis | reverse complement strand
GATCATAAGCCCAATGAACGTAGCTGTAAATCTCTTCTTTGTCAACATAGTTATTTAAAGCTGTTTTGACTTCTTCAGGAGTCATATCATTGCATGATGTGGAATTATTACCATACACATCCGATTGTGATGGCGGTGAGCCTTCAAGCAAATATTTGAGAGTCATTTCCACAGCAGCCGCACCAGATGATGTTGTGTTTCCATTACAAACGTTCTTTAATGGAAAAGTGGGATTTGGAAACTTGTCTACTATTTGTTCAACTAGCGTATCGTCATCATCATTTGCATCTAACTTTATAATACCCATAAAATTACTGTAATTAAGCGCATCAAGTGCTCTGTCTATTTGGATACGTGGCTTGATAATACCATTTGTATCCTTTCTCTGAACACCAGTCACTACTAGAGCCTCTAGAATTTCAGCAATTGCTTCGTATTTCTTTTTCTTAAGCCCGTTCAGCTCATTCTGTTTGTCCCACTTCTGCTTGAGAATAGCCCATGCACCGGCGACGTGAGGAGCAGCTTGAGATGTTCCACTTTTTGGTTTTGTTCCTCCCCCCGGCCAAGTTGATGTAATTCCCACACCTGGTGCTAACAAATCCAGTTTATCTGAACTATTTGATTTTATCCAAATGTTATCATCTTTGTCTGTAGCTCCCACACTAATAGCGGAAGAAATACAAGCTGGAGATGCCATTTTCTTTTTATTACCGTTATTTCCTGATGAAATAATCGTTGCTATACCATAAGAGTAAAGGTTGTCAATAAACTGTTTTCTTGAATCAGTCATATCGTCATCAACATCATCACAGAATACACCAGACAAGTCTGAATCTTTTTTTTCATTTAAACTCATATTGACAGCGGCGATTTTTCCTTCATAAGGACCCTTTATTCCAGCCAACTGATCGTATATATATTCTAATGCTTTCAGTTGAGAAATTCTGTATAACTCAACACTCGTACCATCAGTATTTGTTCCTGCTTGAATGGCAATAATTTTGGCTTCTGGTGCAACTCCTTGATTTTTTGCTGCAATAATTCCAGCAACGTGTGTGCCATGTTCACAATCATCACTCAAAATAGAATCTTTACAAGGGGCAGCAACACTAGGCAAAGAACTATTACCACCAGTAGTAGGATTACGTGATTCTTCATAAATAGTGCCTACCTTTGAGCCAAGAACTTTTGGTATGCTATTACTACTACAAGTTTTTGATTCACCTGTAGTCTTAACAAATGAAAAACAAGCTCCCTCAACAACTTGAGCATTTAACGCTGAATTAGTAGAATCAACACCTGTATCCAAAACAACGACATATTGCCCCTTACCGGTTAATTTATTACCGTCTGTATCCGTTTCATCCCAGACAGATGTTGCCCCAACTATTTTAGTACTGTCACTTAACGAAACAGAATCAGCAACATTCAACCACATATTAGTCGCAAGAGAATGTCCAATAATTGTCTCAAAAAGTACTCGGTTAATTTTCATAAACAACTGGGGAACAGTTGTAAAAGTATCAACCGAATTCAAGAACTCATCAATATTTACATTTTGAGCAGGTGCTCGTGGCCTACGCCTCATTGGCGAGGTCAGTGCAGCAAATAAATTATCGACAAACAGCTTTTGTGCATCAGCAACTCTTGCTCTTTGAGCATTAACACCCTCTGGACTATCGTAATAACCCTCCGGCTGATAATCATCCACATGCAAGCCAATAATCACATAGGCATAACCCACATCATTAATTGTCCGCAATATCCTCCGTTGCTCAAAATCAAGGGTCGTCTTTTCATAAGCGCCTATGTCATAACCACTA
>JAYQWI020000039.1:0-2854 GCA_035871815.2 Candidatus Parabeggiatoa communis | reverse complement strand
TCGCAAGGAATGAGTTCACCACCCACTTTTTCACAAGCCCGTTGTAGTGGCGCTAATTGGCTAGGGGTATGCAGCCAAGGATCATAACCTAATTTAGCCTTTGGCTGTTGCTTAAGCCATTTTTCAGGCGGACAATCTCTTCTGTCATGAGGCTTAAACAGGGATTCATCGACTTGTTCACGCACAGCTAGGATATAGCGTCCATCCACAAAAATAGCGGATGAGTCACGATGAACAATAGCCATACCAGCGGAGCCCGTAAATCCAGTCAACCAAGCTAAACGTTGTGCCGAAGGCGGTATATATTCACCTTGAAATTCATCAGCATGGGGAACAATAAAACCCTCTAGGCCGCGTTTTTCGAGTTCAGCCCAAAAGGTTTGGAAACGTTGAGTGATTTCAGGTTTATTGTTTTGAGGTGTTTTATCAGTATTCATGAGGTTTAATGACAAGCAGAATATAACGACAAAGATTGTTTATAAGAAAAAATTCTATTATACCAAGCTTCATGTCATTGGCATTCATCAATTTTAGTAAAAGCGATAGAAGTGCTCTTGCAGCAGCAAGGCACAAAGGAAATTATAGGGGAAAAATTAACACTGATTGTTGATAGAACCCAGATGACGCTGATTGGGCGCATTCCCAAAAAAAGGGTCATTATCAATTATCAATTAGAGTGCAAAATTTATTTTGCAGTGCATTTGGACAACCCCAAAGGGTTTGGTACAGGGAAAATATAGCGTTTCCAGATTGAATAAAATACGACTACAATCACACACACCTTCGCAAAATAAATTTTGCGCTCCAATCAGGCCTTCACAAAATAAATTTTGCACTCCAAACAGGCCTTCGCATAAATAAATTTTGCACTCCAATCAGGCAGAAGAAAAATAAACTTTTAAGTCAATTTGTACTTCATTCAATCGGAAAACGCTATATCATTGACAGAGATTCAATTTCAGGACAAAGAGATTTTTGCCGTATGGGTATGAATCGTAGAAAAAACCTGACAGGTTGAAAAAATCGGTCAGGAGCCCTATTGGTTTAGCAGCAGCCAATTTGTTGTAGATGCTCAATAATCCAAACCTAACAAGGAGAAAATGATGCCAAAAAGATTTAATGACACCGGACTGTGTATTCCGTCTAAACATTACATGGTAGATACTAATTTAAAATTGAAACAAATTATTCAACTTGTGGAGAGGGGCGACTATTTTACCATCAATCGGCCACGTCAATTTGGCAAAACCACAACCCTGTCTTTACTCGCCAAACAACTCAACCAGCGTGATGATTGTGTGGCGTTGAAGATTAGCTTTGAAGAGATTGATAGCGATAGCTATCAAAACCAAGCTACCTTTATCTCTATTTTTTGGGATATGCTTGTCAAAGAATTTGAGTTTCTACACTTATCTGAATTAGCGGATTTTACCGAGCAACATCTTGATACAACCCAAAATTTACGGGCACTTTCCCGCTTTATCACCAAACTTAAACGGGATAAAGTACAGCAAAAATCGGTTGTTTTACTGATTGATGAGGTGGATAAAAGCAGCAACAACCAACTCTTTTTAGATTTTCTCAGTATGCTCAGACACAAATATTTACAACAAAATGAAGGACGTGATCACAGCTTCCAGTCAGTCATTTTGGCCGGGGTGCATGATATAAAAACCCTGAAACGGAAAATGCGTTCCGATGACACCTCTGGCGGCTACAACAGCCCCTGGAATATTGCGGTTGACTTTAAAGTTGATTTGAGTTTTGCACCAAATGAAATTGAAACGATGTTGCACGATTACAGCCTCGATAAGCAGATACAGCCTGACATCCCAGCCATTTCGGCGCGATTACACCACTACACATCGGGTTATCCTTACTTAGTCAGCAAGCTGTGCAAATTGATAGATGAAGAGATTCTCCCAAATCGTTTGGAAAAAAACTGGTTTGTAGATGATGTTGAAATCGCTTTCAAAATGATTGTGGATGAAGGCTATACGACTACCCTATTTGATAGTCTAGTCAAAAACTTGGAGAACAATCAGGAATTGTATGAACTCATTTTCCATCTGGCCATCAATGGCAAAAGTCTCAAGTTTACCATTGCAAACCCAGTGATTAACTTGGCGCATTTATATGGCATATTGAAACCCAATGAGCGGGGACATTGTCAAATCCATAACCGCATTTTTGAGCAACGAATTTATGCCTACATGATCTCGAAATCCATGCAAACCCAATATGGAGACATTAATGGTTTCGGCGGGCCGGAATATTTGACCGCTGACGGTTTGGACGTTCAGTTGATATTACAGCGATTTCAAGCCTTTATGCAGGAAAACTATTCCAAACTCGATAAAAAATTTTTGGAACGGGAAGGGCGGTTATTGTTTTTAGCCTTTCTCAAACCCATCTTGAACGGCAGAGGATTTGAGTTCAAAGAACCCGTTGTCGCCGATGAACGACGCATGGATATCGTCATCACTTACCAAGACAAACGGTATGTGATTGAACTCAAACGGTGGTATGGGGAAAAATATCATCAAGAAGGCTTACAACAACTCAATGATTATCTCGACATCTACTCGCTCAAAAAGGGGTATTTGTTGATTTATGATTTCAACAAAGGCAAATCTTACAAAGAGGAAGAGATTCAATTTCAAGACAAAGAAATTTTTGCCGTGTGGGTATGAAAAACCGCATTTGATGGTGGCTGATGTCGTGTGGTGATATTGATAGAACTATCGCCTATTCCCATTTTGTATATTGATCAATGATCAATGTAGGGTGGGTAAGCGGGCGGCAATAAACTCAATAATAAACCACTCAATATAAACCCAGATTTCACCGCCCG
>JAYQWI020000038.1:0-12162 GCA_035871815.2 Candidatus Parabeggiatoa communis | reverse complement strand
CAATAACTTCGTTGTGTTCCTGAATGGACTTTCCTTTGATGGTCAAGCCATACTCAATGATGAACTGAGTCTCTCCAAGGTTAATGGTATTACCTTCCAGAGCATTAGATGTGTAAGTCCATTCAACTTTTAGCCTAGTGAGGAGTTCTTGTTGTTGAGTATGGTTTAGACCTTCAAGGAATTTGAAATGTTTCATTAAGTACCTCTATTAAGTACTGAAGCACAAATAAACAGGTATTTTACAGCAAAGGGCAACCCCCTTTCTGTTTTTTTTAATCCCTGAAAATTTATGGTTCAGTACTTAAGATTAAATCATTTTCTAATAGTGCAGTAAGAGACGCTATAATGGAACGGGAACGATTGTTCCAAAATGTAGATATTATACAACTATAACCAATCCACAATCGTGCGTTCTTCACGGTGAAATATCCAAATACCTGAAATCAATAAGATAATCACCATGCCAACAGAAACCAACATAAAGGGTTGCGGTGCTTGCCCTGTGCCTAACAATCCCCAACGCCAGCCTTCAATCACCCAATACATCGGATTTAATTGGTAAAGCCATAACCAACGTTCTGGCACTAAAGAAGCACTATAGACGACAGGCGTGGCATACATTAGAACATTTAAACCATACGAAATGAGGTATTGAATATCTCGAAAGCGTACCACGAGTGCGGCACCCCATAGACTAATACTTAAAGCGGTGGCACTGGCTAAAAGTATATACAATGGTAATACCCATAGATGCCATGAAGGCATAATACCATAATATATCATCATGGCAATCAAAATGAGAAAGGCAATCATCAAGTCTATCAAACCACCGAAGAGCGCGGAAATAGGAATAATCAGGCGCGGAAAGTAAACTTTTGAAATCAACCCCATATGATTAACCAAGCTACCGACTGAACCGTTAGCCGTTCCAACAAAATAATTCCAAGGTAATAAAGCGGTATAAGTGAATAATGGGTAAGGTAAGCCGTCCGAGGGCAGTTGCGCTAAACCACCGAAGATGACGCTAAAAACGATCATGTGGACGACGGGATTGAGTAAAACCCACAGTGGTCCAAGTGCCATTTGCCGATAACGAGCCTTAATATCCCGTATCGTCAAAAACCACAATAATTCGCGATATGCCCAGAGTTCTCGTAATGGAAATTCTCCCCAACCTTTGGGCGGTAAAATTTGAGTATGTGGTAACGGGTTTATTTTTTTTGTTCCAATCATTTTAAACTTAGAAATTCTGTTTTTTTATTCAGCATTAGTTTCATCAAAATCCATTACAACTCGTCTTTATTATTGCCTACAATGTGCCTGATTTTCTAAAAACCAATGATAGGTTGACTCAATTCCCTCTTGTAGTGAGATATGTGGCTGCCAACCTAAATTGGTTAAACGTGAAATATCCAATAATTTCCGAGGGGTGCCGTCTGGTTTTGAAGTGTCAAATTTAATTTGACCTCTATAGCCCACAATTTCTTTTATCATCTCAGCGAGTGCTTGAATACTGACATCTTTCCCGGTACCCACATTGATTATTTCTGCCTCGTCGTAATCTTGCATAAGAAATACGGCAGCATTGGCTAAATCGTCAACATACAAAAATTCTCGTCGTGGTGTACCACTTCCCCAGACGATAACGGCCGGTTTATCCTGCATTTTGGCTTCATGAAACCGACGCATTAAGGCGGGCAAAACATGGGCATTAGCAAGGTGAAAATTATCATGAGGGCCAAATAGATTGGTTGGCATAATAGCAATGGTTTTAAAACCATATTGTTTGCGATAAGCTTGACACATCTTGATACCAGCGATTTTAGCAATGGCATACCACTCATTAGTGGGTTCTAATGTACTGGTAAGTAGCGCAGCTTCTTTTATCGGTTGTTCGGCAAACTTTGGGTAAATACAGGATGAGCCTAAGAAGAGTAGTTTTTTCACCCCACTTTGATAAGCCGCATCAATCACATTGGTCTGAATTTGTAAATTATCTCGGATAAAATCCGCAGCCAAAGTGTCATTTGCATGGATACCGCCTACCGTTCCAGCAGCTAAAAAAACGTATTCAGGTCGTTTTTGATGGAAAAAATCCATGACGGCGGTTTGTTGAGTGAGATCAAGTTCGTCGTGGGTACGCAATAATAAATGCTTAAAATCGGCAAACCGCAAATATCGTACAATCGCTGAACCCACCAGTCCTCGATGACCGGCAACGTAAATAGGTGAGGAAGTAGGGAATCTATTATTCATGGTAATTAAATGTCTCAAAACCGGTTTGTCGATAATGTAAATCTTGTTGTGCTAATTTAAAATCTTCAATAACCATTTCGGCGATTAATTGTTCAAAGGATATTCGTGGTTGCCATCCCAATTTGTCCCGCGCTTTCGTTGCATCACCGAGTAAAGTTTCCACCTCGGTGGGTCTAAAATATTTTGGATCGATGATGACAATGCGTTGGCCGGTATTTTTATCAGTACCGGTTTCATTAATACCAGTACCCTTCCATTGGAGTGCAATATCTAACTGTTGAGCGGCTAATTCGACAACCTCCCTGACAGTATGCTGGATACCCGTCGCAATCACATAATCTTCCGGTTTGTCTTGTTGGAGCATAAGCCATTGCATTTCGATATAATCACGGGCATGTCCCCAATCTCGTCGCGCATTCAGATTACCAAGATACAAACAATCTTGCAAACCGAGTTTAATACGTGCCAAAGCGCGTGTAATTTTACGGGTAACAAACGTTTCGCCGCGCAATTTGCTTTCATGATTGAACAATATGCCATTACAGGCATATAAACCATACGCTTCACGATAATTCACGGTAATCCAGTAGGCATAAAGTTTAGCAACGGCGTAAGGTGAACGGGGATAAAAGGGTGTCGTTTCAGTTTGAGGGATTTCCGAGACTTTACCAAATAATTCTGAAGTAGATGCTTGATAGAAACGTGTTTTTTGTTCTAATCCCAGAATCCGAATTGCCTCAAGAAGACGAAGTGTACCAATTGCATTAGCATTCGCGGTATATTCCGGCGTTTCAAATGAAACTTGCACATGACTCTGCGCCGCTAGGTTATAAATTTCATCCGGTTTTACCACCTGAATGATGCGAATTAAATTATTCGAATCAGTCAAATCCCCATAATGAAGAATAAAATGTCGCTGTTTTTCATCTGGCTCTTGATAAAGATGATCAATACGTGCGGTATTAAATGATGACGCACGACGTTTAATACCGTGTACTTCATAGCCTTTTTGAATTAAAAATTCGGCTAAATAAGCACCATCTTGCCCGGTAATGCCGGTTATAAGTGCTTTCTTTTTATTCATAGTCTTGTTCCGCTTCATGCCATTCCTCAAAAATCCAAAAACTACCGAATTTTTCGACACATTTTAATTTGTTGGGATAAAAAAGCTTTAGGATAGAGAGTTAATCCCTTAGCAAAATAGTACAAACTTCCTAACAAAGTCGGCCATAAACGAAACGCCTCTTGTTTTGTCAAAGCGTAAAATTCGCGTGAGCGTTCCAATTCGAGGGCCCAATTTAATTTAGTCGATTTGGCATCAAGTTGATAACATATACGAGCCAGTCTTTGCGATAGAAAAGTAGGGCGAAACCCCAAAGCTAATGCTCGAAGGATCCAATCCTCATCCATAATGTAATGGTAAGATTCGTTAAGTGGACCAACAGTTTCCCAAAGGCTTTTAGCCCAAAAATTGCCGGGTTGCGCGGTTAGGAAATCTTTGCATGCTTCGGTTTTAAAACACAGATCAAATAAGATATGTTTATATTTCTGGGGTTCGTGAACTTCTAGCATATTTCCTAACACATCAACACCTTCTACCATCCCTAAAATCCAATCAGCTTTTGTTGATGCGACTGTCTCCAACGCGGATGGCAGGTAAGTATCATCGCTATTAAGCCAAGCGTAAATTGTTCCAGATGCACGCTTAAATCCCCTGTTAATAGCTTCTGATTGCCCTTGATCTGGTTGACTTACCCAATATGCCAGCCACGGAGCATATTTACGGATAATATCGACACTTCCATCTGTCGAGCCGCCATCAATGATAAGATATTCCAAATTAGGATAACTTTGTAATAAAACCGAGCGGATCGTTTCCTCAAGAAACCCTCCTTGATTATAGGAAGGCGTAACAATGCTGATACGCGGCCAAGGCAAACCATCGGGCATGGTTAAAGGCAGTTGTGGAGTCCCCACAGTCCAAGGCCAGCCGGTTTTGCTAGCTGGCGGGGCTGGTAGGTTACTTAGGGTTGGACAATGCATATTTAGTATCCTATGATATATGATATTCCCGCTTTGGTTAAATACCGGGCAAACACGCAGGTTTGCCCCTACAAATGTATAAAATACATTGACTAAAAAAATAAAAGCGTCATAATAACACATTATGAATATAATCAGAATAGTGCGTGAGTTCATTAAACATTTTGAAAAGGAAAGTCATGAAATTTTACTGTGTAACACCCTGTTTAAACGCTGAAAATCTCATTGAAGATACAATGCTTTCAGTGCTTACACAGACGGTTTTTAACCAACAAAAATGTTCCTTATGTTACACCATCCGTGATGGTGGCTCATCTGATGCGACCTTTGACAAAATTCAACAAATCGCTAAGAAATTTAGTCATCACAAAAACATACAAATACACTATTATTCTGAAAAAGATTCTGGCATGTATGATGCGTTAGCGAAAGGATTTGAAGGTGAAACCGATAGTGATGTGTATTCTTATATAAACGCTGGCGATTACTATTCAAGACATGCTTTTGAAATCGTGTTTGAGATTTTCACTCAGTATCAAGTACACTTTTTAACTGGAATCAATACGTTGTATAACGAAAAAGGTCACTTGATAAATTTCCGCCTTCCCTTTGAGTACAATAAAAACCTTTTATTGAAAGGCTTTTATGGCACAATTCTTCCTTTTGTTCAGCAGGAATCAACTTTTTGGCATAAGAGGGTTCACCAAAAAATTGATTTTAACGAACTTAGAACATTTAAGTATGCAGGTGATTTCTACCTTTGGAAAACATTTATAAATCATGCACCACTCTATATTGTCTCTGCTTGGCTGGCTGGGTTTAAGCATCATGCAAATCAATTATCCTCTCTCTTTATGAATGAATACAAAGCAGAGATGAAGAACATATCGCTTCCGCCGACAGTATTTGATTATTTCTTGGCATACATTCACAAGTCTTTTCAATATTTGCCAAATAGAATTCAAATGAAATTAAGGGATCATTTGTTTGAATATGATCATTCTCGACAAAAATATTGTCTGACAAAACATGCCAGCGATTGAAATAGTCATATAGATTTTCAGCTAGATAACTTCCAAAAAACTGACTACTCTCAAGAACTCTCAGGTTTATAATGTGAAATGATTTCCTCGTACCAGGTCAAGTAATCCTTTATCATTCGTTCTACATCAAAGTCACGTTTAGCAGTTTGATGGGCCTGTAGGCTCATAAACTGACGTAACGGTTCTGAACGGATAAGTTCAAGGATGCGTGCTGCCATCATTTCAGCATCTTTTGGCGGGACGAGAAAGCCTGTCACTCCATCTTCGATTTGTTCAGGAATGCCTCCGATGGCTGTGGCTATGACAGGCGTACCACAACTCAGAGCCTCAAGAATAGTGGTAGGAAAAGTGTCGGCATTGGCTGCATGGAGATAGATATCGGCAGCTTGGTAGTATTGCGCGACAACTTTAGGATTAGTTTGATACGGTACAAAACGGATTTCAGCCGTTCCAATTTGTTCCGGTGGCCCCTCTTCTCCTAGTGCGACAAAGACTAGCGGTTTATTGGGCTCTTGTTGGGCAACTAAAGCGATAGCTGAACGCAATGTTTGGTAATCTTTCCACGGATTCTTTTGGATGTAATTAGCCGTAAAGAGCAACATGATGGGTTTAGACAAGAGGCCAAGCGCAGCACGGGCAGCTTTTTGATAGCCCGGTTGAAAGAGAGTTTGATCCACCCCATTAGGAATAACCCGTGCTTCAACAATGGCTTTGGTTAGCATGGATTTAGAGACCTTTTCCATCAACCAGTGTGAAGGTGTCGCTACATAGAGACGGCTCTTCATATAGATTGATCGTTTGCGTTGCCAATTATAAGCAGTTCCATCGCGCAAAATATGCGGATAAATGCTTAAATCTGGGCATTTGCCACAACCGGTCATAAAACGTTGGCAATCAAATGAATGAGCGCAGTGACCACTGAGCAACCAAGCATCATGTAATGTCATCACTACTGGCACTTGCTGACTAAGCCAAGGCAAGGCTCGCAGATCAAAATAGTTTTCATGTAGGTTATGAAGATGCAAAATATCCGGCCTAAGGGGAATAGAATCTAATAGATGCCAACTAGCCGAAAAGTCAAATTCCTCATGCCCAGCGAGTTTGACTATTAAACGCTTAGGTTGTCCAATGTAGTGAGTGATAGCACACAGTCGCCCAAGCATTGGGCGGGTTGCCCAGGGTGAGGAAATGTTACAGAGGCGGAACCAGCACTCTGCCCAAAAAGAGCGATAGGCATCGTTACAAAGCACTTGAACATTGGGAGCTTGGGTATTCTTGTTCTTTACGGCCAACCAAGCCGAATATCCATCTGCTAAATAGCTACGATGGAGTTCAACAGCAATGGTTGCCGCTCCCCCCACAGAATCATCACAATTAACCTGAAGAATATGCATCGTTAATGTTCTCACACTAGAAAAGCCTGTAATCGTTTTGCGAACTCATCACCATCCCAATTTCGCACTAGAATGCGTGGCAGTTGATAACAATCGCTGTTTCCCCAAACCCGGCTTTGCCAAACCACATCTTGGACGTTTGCACAAGCACACCTAAAACCTGCTTCACGCACAAGTGAAATTGTTTGCGCTGTATAAGTCGCCCGACTACCATAAGGATAAGAAAAACTAGTCACCGTTCGGTTCAGGATATCCTCCAAATGCTTTTTGCTGCGCTGAATTTCATCTTGTTGTACCGCCAGTGGAAATTGAGACAGAACGGGGTGCGTGACCGTGTGGGCACCGACTTCAACCAGTCCGTCCGCCGCAAGTTTAATCACTTCTTCAGTGGTTAGAGGACGATGCGTGGTTCGAGCCGTTGAGCCCATCCCTGCTTTTGTCTGTAAGGCTTGCAAATTTTTCTGTTGCACGGGCTCTGACAAGTTCAAAAGGGCCCGATGAAGCGAACGATAGAGGGTATGGCGAGGTGTTGGATCGTTTTTTTCCAAAACATTCCAGCCACGATGTTCCCAATAAGCGGTTTGGTTATTAGTTGCGGCTTTTCCTAATGCCCACTGCTGTCCTGCAATGTTCAAACTTTGGGGTAACGTGTTCGGTTGTAGCAATACCCGCTCCAAATCATCCCACCAAAATTCACGCATCTGCCCGATATAACCAGTGATCACAAAAACCGTCGCGGGCACATCATATTGCGTTAGCAATGGTTTGGCATTGATGAGGTTATCGGCGTAGCCATCGTCAAAGGTAATAGCCACAGCTCGGCGTGGCATATTACCATTCTGTAATGTCGTGACGAAATTTTGAAGGCTCTCTGGTTGAGCGTATTTCCGCAACACTTCAAGATGCTCGGCAAAATGCTTTGGAGATACACACAGCAATTGCGGATCGGATGGCACGTCTGCCACCCGATGATAGATCAAAATGGGTGCGGTGGCCGCCATTTTGTTCCGGAGCCAACGGCCTGCAGCCCGTGCCCGTCCAATTCCAGAATTTATCAGTCGTTTCATCGTTTCTCCGCTCGCACTGTGATCAGCAATTGGTAATCGGGATCATGATAGCTTAGTTCTTTTGGCTTTAAATCTTGCGCGGCTAAACCTTGCAAAAATGCGCAGGCTACCAAAACATTGCCGTAGGTGGTGATCGTAACCTGTTCATGACCAAAAACATCGCCAAACAGTCGCCGTGCAGAAGCATCGGTAAAACGCCAGTAATCACCCCAACGATCCATATCATAGCGGCTGATTTGACTAATGCCGGGAAAGGTGGCTAATAACACCCCGCCCGGCTTGAGTGCGGCGTAACAATTGGCTATCGCACGCTGCACGTCATAAATGACGAGGAAGGTTTGGGTCAAAATCATGCAGTCAAATGTTTCTGTGGGAATACCTTCCCTGGTAGCTAAATCACCGACTAAAGTCGCTTTTGGATTACCAGAAACGGCGTGTAAAACATGACTGTGCGTAACGCGCTCGCCACCAAATTGACGAGTGTAGACTGCCTCCCCGATTTCCAAGACAGTGCCTTGAATATTTTTAGCATAAGTTTGCAAAAACGCTTCAATATAGAATCGATCAATAGGTAATCCCCTGTCCAAACCAAAAACGCGGCTGACTGGTGTAAGTCGTCGCAAATTGCCCCATCTAACACGTTTCTTTAAATACCACTGATATATCCGCTTAATGCTTGTTTTTGCGAAAAAACGAACTTGATTTATTATCATTTATCGAACAACCTCCCATATTGGTCGCTCGGATTTCCAAACATGTACCCCCGATTCTGCCGGATCGAAGCCTATAAGCAAGATGTCATTTTTCGCTGCATTTGGTATGCAAGCAGTCATTACCTTTATATCTTCCCAGCTTGCTGTAGGCATTTTCCAAAATTCATACTGGATAATGCCAGCAATGCCTAATTTTTCAATTTGATGCAATCCCACACTTCCAAAGAAAAACTGTTCTTCATCAATTCTGGTGGTAACGCATAAATCAGCTTCCCGTTTTTCAACTATCACTCCTTCTGTTGCCTTCTGTAAAGGGCTTATTTCGTGTCTGATGATTGAATTCACAAATCGGAGTTGCAAGTCTTCTCGATTGGCCAACGCAGCGATGAAGCGTAGTTGAGTCAAAGCAGCATAATGACCCGTTATGTCGTTAAGTAGATATACCCTCTTAATTTGCTGGCTTTTCAATTCATCTCGCAGTACCTCTTGGAGTTGAGTTGAAGCTTGATTCATGGTAATAATTTCGCTTCGCTGCATTGGCAATTTAGAGAAGAAAAGATAAATAGGATTCAACAATACAAATGCAATCAAAACTGCATAAGCTAAATATTTGATAACTATTTTCTTAACATCATAACAGCGTGAGAGAGTATAAATTAACAGCGGAATTGAAAACATCTGTCCAAAATACATAAACCGCTGTCCTGGATGCAGTGTAAGTGGAACAGCCATTGATACAATAGCCAACACGATTAGCAAAGAAAATCTACTATCTAAATGTCCATTTGACCACTTGTCTTTTAAAAACACAACCAGAATGAAAATTAAAGAAGCCAGATTAAATAAAACCGCTGCCCCGTTTCTTAATAGGAGTACAGGAGATTGTGAGTCCATATTTAAAAGGGACTTAATAAATACACCAGCATTGAGTTGTTCCAATGGAAAAAAGTAACTCAGTAAAGTATAGATTGGCGTTTTTAAGAATGATAACAGGTCTTTTTGAAATGGATAAACTGCTAATCCGGTATCAAATATCATTCTGAGAATAAAAATATGCAGAACGTACACTACAATCGGTGACACTAATAAAACAAGTGCAACCCAATTGCGTTGTATAACTAATAACGAGTTAAGGTTAATTTTTTGTTTTTCATGGTATAGTTTAGCCCAAAACCAGTAAATTGCCACGATAAAAGGTGCGGTAATGATTGATTCTTTGGTGTACACGGTGAACATGAGCAACACGAAGATGGTGGCAAAAATTAACCGTTTGTACCGATCTACATGATTCAAATAAACGTATGTCAGCAATAATGCGCCCATGCCTAATAACGCACCGAGCATTTCGCCACCAAAAGCGGGTGCTGCCACATAGACTCCTTCACTGGCCATCGTGCCCCAAAATAGGAATGCAACTAATAATGAGATTTTCTGACTCAGGCGACAGAAAAAACGACTGTACAGATAAACCAATGCACAACAAAGTGAATGAACCAGATAGTATGTGACTAGAAAAAGTGCCGAGTTAGGGGTTTCTGCAAATAAACTAATCAAATAAATCAGTAGATTTTGCGTTGGACGGATGAAATAGTGAGCGTCCACAAATAACTCTGGATACACCCAAAAGTAGTATCGAAATCCGTTTATCAACCAATCAACTGGGGAAACATCAAAAAAAGATGCGCTATACAACATGGGCGCAAAATTGTCACCGCTTATGGCATAAGAAAGAATGGTTTCTATGTTAAACGCAATGCTAAAAGCCAATGATAAGATCACAATGGCGGCTACCATCAAGATATTTTGCCCAGAATGCGAATCTATAAATTTTCCTAGAGCGGTTAATCTAAGCATCATATACGTTTTCCTTGTATTCAAATCGTTCCAGAATTGTTTCAAGTGGCATTGAGAGATATTATGGTCGCTTCTTTAAATTGAGTCCTAAACTGCCCGGTTTTACCTGAACGACGGTGCAACATCTTGTTCTCTTTTTCCATTGGCCTTGATTTTTCATAAATCTGTCTAATAACAGTCGGCTTAATCTCAACATATTGAGTGATACCTTCAACAAAATAATCCCATTTATCGATCATGTCTTCATATTTAAGAGCCTGTTCAAGATCTTTTCAGGAGTAAAGAAAGAAAGGCTAAAACTACCATTTGAGCAGAAGTTTCTAGCTTGCGTTCACAATTTTTCCAAAGTCTACGACATTTTTCTAACCAACCGAAAGAACGTTCTACAATCCATCGTTTTGGTAATACCACAAACTTATTACATTCTGAACGTTTGACAACAGTAACTGTTGCCTTTATCAATTCTTGTACCTGATTTGAAAAGTTTTCTCCAGAATAAGCACCATCAACAATAATATTACTAACTACAGTTAATGAGGCAGATGGAATTGCAAAGGCTTCTAATGCACCATTTCTGTCTGTAACATTAGCAGTAGAAATATAAATTGCGTGGGGTAAACCCATCGTATCTACCTCTACCCCTAAATGCCGTTTTATTCCAGAAATTTTTTTACCCGCATCATATCCTTTTTTTGTAGCAGTATCAGTATTTTTGACCGATTGCGAATCAACAATGACACAACTGGGTTCCTCATCGCATTAGTTACTAATTCGTTCTTTTACAACGATTTCCTTTAATAAGCGATCCAAAAGACTGCTTCCTTCTGCCTTATCGAATTGACTCCAGAGACGAAAATATTCGTGTACGGTCCGCCACTTGGGAAAATCTGCTGGCAACATCCGCCATTGACAACCACCAACCAATATGTATAATATGCCACAAAAAACATCATATAAATCAACAGTTCTGGGTTTGGTACGTTTCCTAAATAATTCTAGTTGTGGACGAATCTTTTCAAATTCTTCTCGACTAATATCGCTGGAGTAAGTTTTTCTCATAATTATTCCTTAATCATATTTTAGTATCTTTTTTGATTATAACACATCTCAAAGATTTTGAACAGGCTCTAAGAACAACACTTTTATGACAAGCTTGACTGAGCTTGTAAAGTGTTTCAAAATCATTCAAGAGGGCAGATGCAGACTCAAGGGCATATTGATCGACGGATTTGCTCCGAATTTCGGCCCTTTCTTGTTGTTGGAATTCACGCATTTCTTTAATTGGGCTAAATCCGTGACTATAACAAATAGAATAATAGTTTGACACTAAAATATATCGGGGATCTCGCACCAAAAAAATCGCGTTCTTATTCCTGATAAAGTCAATATGACAGGTAGGTTCTACCAACTTGGTATATTCCAAAGGTATAGGAAGATTCTTATACGCTGGGGACATAGGAATAGTAAAAATGCGTATTGGACCATAAACAAAGTCTGTCTTTTTAAAAACTAAGTTGTCAATTTTTCCGTTGTAGATTTGAGCAGCATAATCAATGTGACGCAAACCGACTATATTTTTCAGAACATAGTCACTAAAAAGAGTACTAGCGCATTTAGGAAAGGTGTAAAAGTAAACGGACTCCTGTGAATTTTTCTGGTAATACCACTCAAGGTAATCCTTAAGATTCCGGATACGCCTGAGTAAATATCGAGGTATCTTTTTTATCATTTTTTGCTTTGGTTTCTTATGTACTGATTCAGACATAGAAATGGTTTAAATTTAAACTTAACC
>JAYQWI020000037.1:0-30828 GCA_035871815.2 Candidatus Parabeggiatoa communis | reverse complement strand
AAAAAATAAATTATCCCGCAGGGCTACTCTATGCACACAAATAATTTGTAACAAACTGTCGGCTCACGCAGAGCCGCAGAGCCGCAGAGAATGAGAGAAATTAAACAAACCGGCTTGAATTGCCTTTTGGGATTTATTTTTTTGGAACTTCCTTAATACATGATAATCAGATCAATCAGCGTTCTATTCAAAATACGCCGTTATTATTTCCAACCTCAAATCAGCCTTCTATTCTCAGTAGTTCGAAAACAAATTAAAGCAAAATAAATTTTGCAACGAAAATCGGGCCTTCAAGATTTATCAATATGACCTTTTTTTACGCCTTTTCGATCTACTGATTCTCTCTAACGATCATAAATCGCCCTGCCTACAACAAATCAATCCAATTAGTGCATTAGTCCCTGACCAAGCGATTGATTTTCTCTTTGAAGTCTAAATTATTGATTTCTAATTCGTTAATTTTGGCTTGAAGTTGCTTTTGTAACATATTGAGCTTTAAGTGCGTGTTAATTCGTGCTAAGACTTCTTTGCGTTGGAAGGGTTTTGTAATGTAATCTACCGCACCCAATTCAAATCCTTTCACTTTATCAAGGCTATCCGTTAAGGCGCTTATAAAAATAACGGGAATGTCTTCAGTTTGTGAATCCGCTTTGAGTCGCCGACAGGTTTCAAAACCATCCATACCTGGCATCATTATATCTAATAAAATGAGATGTGGCTTTTTCTGTTTAACTATGGAAAGCGCCATTTCACCATTTTCCGCAATTAAAACGTCAAAATGCCTCTTGCTTAAAAGACGAGATAAGATGTCGATATTGAAAGGGGTATCATCAACAATGAGAATGCGGGGTGATTTTGGCATCGTCAGGCTTAAGATAGTCTGACAGTGATTGAGATACATAAGGGGGGCTAAATCATTTTCGTTCACTTGTCGGATTTGTTCAAACAAATCCCGTGCTTCTTCAAACTGTTGATTATGAAAACACTTAAAACCTTGTTCAAAATCGGCTAACGTTTCTAATTTTAGATTGAGGCTTTCAGGCGAATCCGCATCAAAAACTTCATAAACCAAAACCGTTTCCGTTTTGCCTTTGACTGTCACATAGTCAATAACCCGAATCTTGTATTGCGAAAGATCAGTTAATTTTGAAAAGGTGGCTTCCGTGATTAACAAGGGGGTACCATAAGTCTTTGTTAAGCTTTCAATTCGAGAAGCTAAATTAACGGCATCCGAAATCACCGTTCCATCCATACGATTCTGATCACCAACAGTACCCAACATCAAGGGGCCTGTATGAAGTCCAATACCAATTTGAATAGCTTGGTAACCTGCGCGTTGCCTACCTTGATTGTATTTAAGGAGTTGTTTTAACATGGCACAGGCGGCCTGCACCGCGTCATCGGCACAAGTTGGAAACAAGGCCATAATCCCATCACCAATATATTTATCAATAAATCCATGATGTTGATAAATAATGGGTTCCATTTGGCTTAAATAACTATTGATGAAATTAAAATTTTCTGACGGTGTCATTTGTTCTGAAAGAGAAGTGAATCCCCTGATATCGGAAAACATAATCGTCATGGTTTTTTCAACGCACAAACCCAACTTGATCTGTTCATATTCTTCAATATTTAAGAGTTTTAGAAATTGAACCGGCACAAATTTATGGAAAGTCGCTACCTTTCTTTCTAATTCTTGAGTTTTATTGGCCAGTTGTTTCTCCAGAAAATAGCTTTTAATCGCTTCTGAAAGGGTAAAAATAATATCTTCTGGTTGCCAGGGTTTTTTAAGGAAGCGGTATAGCTTGAGCTGTTGCAGCGTATTTTCTACCGTCTCAGGAGAGGCTTGACCCGTTAACATTACCTTAGCTGTTGCAGGAGATATGGCGTGAATCCGTGTTAACAATTCATCTCCCTTCATATCGTGCATAATGTAGTCAGAGATAACAACTGGCAATTCGTAGTTATCATCGATCAATTGTTTAACTAACTCTAAAGCTTCTTTACTGCTTTCGGCCGTTTCAATGAGATACTGATCGCCGAATGTTCGCTTGAGTTCTATTTTTAGACTCTCAAGTACCGTTTGCTCATCATCAACACATAGAATAACGGGTTTATTTAGCATTTTATTCAATTCCACTTTTTAATTGACTACTTGTAGTTTGTCAGATAAATCTGCTGGCCTTGGACATATATTTAACTGCTGAAAACGCGGGAGAACTTATTGGTATCCCGTATTTTCAATAATTTACAACTCTCCTCTCAAAAAATAAATGATTTACAAACTTTTTTGACGTTTTCAGTAAGTTGTTTTGGGGGGGGAAATTGGGAAAGGTTTGAGAATTGGGAAACTTGGTTCCCTCACTTCGCTAAGTTTATTGGGAATTGGGATAGAGTGTCTATTAAATTATTTTTTTTTATAAAATAAAAATTGAAAAGACTATAGTGGATCGTTAATATATTGAAATTATTGGCGTCATGTCAATCAGCGGAAGCGAATGGAAGCTTCGCTAAATCATGAACAGCATTATCAACGTTCTATTTTTTTAGATTTTCCCTTTAACATCCTCTTGATCACTACAAAAAATTGAAAATACTCTTCCCCATTCCCAATGCCCGATTCCCTTTCTTATCAAAAAAGCTCATAAGATGATGCAAAGTATAACAAATATTTTTGATAACTTATAGTTGATAACTGATAACTTTTTCAATCACTGCCATAAGTTCTCAGATAATCAATTTTGGATTTTAAATCCAAATGATTCATTTTGACTAAACTATTTAATTGAGATTGATTTTGTAAATGACTTAGCCTGACATGAGTTTTTATCCGGGCTAAGAGTTCTTCTTGCTGAAAAGGTTTGATAATATAATCAACAGCACCTACTTCAAAACCTTTGACTTTACTAACCGTATTTTCTAAAGCAGTCATAAAGATAATAGGAATGTCTTGGGTTTGTGAATCTGCTTTGAGTCGCCTACAGGTTTCAAAACCATCTATGCCTGGCATCAGCACGTCTAATAAAATTAAATGTGGACGGTTATGTTGAACCATAATAAGCGCACTTTCGCCACTTTCTGCCATTGAAACTTTAAACTGGTTTCTTTTTAAAATCAAAGACAATGCGTGCAAATCGAAATAAACATCATCAACAATGAGAATATGGGGTGATTCTGGCATATTCAAGCTTAAAATTTGTTGACAACGTTCCAAATAAATTCGCGCCGCTTCATCTTGTTCATTGATTTTCAATACTTTTTCAAAAAAGGACTGTGCCTTTTGGTACTCTTCCCTATGATAAAGTACAAAGCCTTCTTCAAAATCCTCGCGTGTTTTGTCTTTCAATGTTCTCGTTAAAGACGGCTCGGCATCATAAATTTCATAAACGGTGACAATTTCTGATTTGCCTTTGACTTGCACCGCATCAATCACGCGCATAAAATACTGCCTTGGTTCGGCTAATTGGAGATAGGTTTGCTCAGTAATTAATAAGGGGGTACCATAGTTTTTTGTTAAATTTTCAACCCGTGAAGCTAAATTAACGGCATCCGAAATCACTGTGCCATCCATGCGATTTTGATCCCCTACAGTACCCAACATCAAGGGGCCAGTATGTAGTCCAATCCCAATTTGAATCTGTTGTAAACCTTGATTCTGCTGTTTTTGATTAAACTGAATGAGTTGTTTGAGCATAGCAATTGCAGCTTGCACAGCGTCATCAGCACTTTTTGGAAACAAGGCCATAATACCATCACCCAGGTATTTATCAATAAACCCTTGATACTGATTAATAATGGGTTCCATTTGCCCCAAATAATCATTGATAAAATTAAAATTTTCTTGGGGGGTCATTTTTTCAGATAGCGCAGTAAATCCCCTAATATCGGAAAACATAATGGTCATGGTTTTTTCGACGCAATGCCCTAATTGAATTAAGTCAGCGTTTTTCAAATTTAAGAGCTGAATAAATTGAATGGGCACAAATCTATGGAAAGTGGTGACCTTGATTTCCAATTCTTTGTTTTTTTCTGCCAATTGCTTATCTTGAAAATAGCTTTTAATCGCTTCTTTGACTGTCAAAATAAGATCTGCTTTATTCCACGGTTTAGCAATGTAGCGATACAATTTAGCAGAGTTGATAACATTGATCACAGCCGACATGCTGGCTTGACCGGTTAACATAACCTTAAGTGTGGCAGGCGAAATATGATGAATGCTTTTTAACAGTTCATCTCCCTTCATATTGGGCATAATGTAATCAGAGATTACCACTGGTAACTCATAGTTCTCTTCTAGCAATTCTTCAACTAACTCAAGTGCCTCTTCACTGCTTTCAGCAGTTTCAATGAGATACTGATTGCTAAATGCCCGTTCTAACTCAATTTTCAGAGCATCAAGTATTATATACTCATCATCAACACATAAAATGACCGGTTTCTTCATAATTTAGCTAAAGCAGACTGAATGGTATCAATCAGTTCTTTGATATTCCAAGGTTTGTACAAACAACGATGCCAGTTAGCTTCCTGATAAAGCAGTTCAATTGCTGCATTATCGGCTTGCCCTCTCAACATGAGCTTAAAACTATCTAATCCCACCACCGATTCATCATCAATACATAAAAAGTGTGTCCCGCTTACCCAACCCATTTTTTACGATTAATGAGCATTAGGATCGAATCAATTGTAGAATCTGGGCTGATATTCTGCAAGCACTTGAATTTTTGTTATAAAAATTTGCAGCCCCATTTTTTTGTGGGCTGCAAATGACCTAAAAATTGGAAATTTTTTAAAATCAATACTTTATCAGCATAATGCTTGTTGGATAAGTGGGAAACACCCAAAATTCACCTGTTTAAACATTTTAGGCTTCCTCATTTGAATTAATAGGAATAGACACTGTAAACCGAGTTTTACCCGGGAGACTTTGAAATTCTATTTTGCCATCATGCTTTTCAATAATCTTTTTAACAATATCTAACCCCAAGCCGCTGCCTTCGCCGATAGCTTTGGTGGTAAAAAACGGAACAAATATTTTATCCTTAATCTCATCTGCGATACCTTGACCACTATCAATGATGCTAATTACGGCATAATTGTCTTGCCTAGCCACTTCAAGTTGTAAAGTCCCCTTGTTGTTCATCGCCTGCAAAGCATTGTGAATCAGATTTGTCCACACTTGATTAAGTTCATCGGGATAGCATAGAACGGGTGGCAATTCAGCATAATTTTTGATGACTTTAATATTGTGTGTGGATTTATTATGATAAAGTGTTAAAACAGTTTCAATATTTTCTGTAATATTAGTCTTTATTTTTTTGCCCTGGTGATCGTAATGGGCAAAATTGTTAAGTGCAAACACAACTTTTGCTGCACGGTTGGATGCCATTGTGATAGTTCTAGCGCTTTTTTGTAATGCTCCCATTTGATAAGCCATCTTTAAAATGCTATGACTTTCGGGCTGGGGTAACAGGGGTAAAAAGGTTTCAATATCTTCATAAATACCCATATCTACCAGTGTATCTGCAATAGTCGTTGCATTTTCAATATTGTGTTCCTCTAATTGGCGCACTAAAGCACGTCGATATTGACGTTTTTCTTTGGAAGATAAATTATGTTTTTCTTGGGTTGAATATTTGAGTAAGGCAAAGAAATCTTGCTGATGTTTTGAAGAAAGTGATTTAAAAAAATCGGGTAATTTATTTATCGTTTGATTCAAAAAATCGGTAATATTTTCCACAGATGATTGAATCGCGCCAAGTGGCGTATTGATTTCATGAGCAATACCGGCTACCAGTTGACCCAAAGTGGCCATTTTTTCGGCATCAATCAGTTCCTGTTGCATTGCTTTCAATTCTTTGAGAGCCTGTAAAAGCTCTTTAGTGCGTTTTTGTAATTGGGTATTCATTTCTTTTAATGCGCGATTTTGTTCTTCAAGCAATTGATCCTTCAAATAGCTTTCAATGGCTTGTTTGACAGTCAAAATCAAGTCTTCTTTTTCCCAAGGTTTAGCTATGTAACGGTACAAGTTAGCATGATTAACCGCATCAATGACTGCTTCAGTACTCGTTTGACCCGTCAACAAAATCTTAAATGTTTTTGGAGAGATGGCATGGATACATTTTAAAAGTTCCTGGCCTGCCATGTCTAGCATGATGCAATCGGAGATAACCAAAGGAATTTCATAGTTATCTTCTAACAATTCATTAAATAACGCCAAAGCATCTTCTCCCCCTTCAGCCGTTTCAATGAGATACTCATCTCCCAAAGCATCCATCAGTTCCATTTGAAGCTGAACGAGAATTATATTCTCATCATCAACACAAATAATAGCAGGTTTTTTCACAATTTTTTTAAAATCCGGTTTGTTTATATTAGAGCGACATTGCTATTTGTATTGCTCTATAAATGTTTTAATGGATAAGTCCAGGGTAATATTTCGGTTAAATCCTTTTTTGATAGACAATATTTGCCGTTATAGTTTTAATTGAACAATAAAAGTGGCACCTTGCCCTTCAAGACTTTCACACCAAACTCTGCCTTGCTGTGATTCAACTAATTTTTTGACAATGAATAAACCTAAACCTGTGGAATGTTCTCCCCCGGTAGGTTGAGGCGTTAGACGGGTAAATTGACCAAATAATTTTTGTTGATCGGCTAAACTCAATCCAGGGCCTTCATCTTGTATTTCACAGCGCACAGAATTGTCATCTTGTTTGAGGCGGATATCAATCGTTTTACCAATTGGTGAATATTTAATTGCGTTAGAGATCAGGTTATCAAATACTTGGCGTAATAAATCTCTATTACACAGAGCCTGATAGGCTGGTTTTTGAAAGTGACAATGTAAGGTGATCTTTTTCGCTTTCGCCCTTTCAATATATTGATTGATCACCCATTGCAAAGTGGGCAGAATGTCAAATACAGTGAGTGAAATATCCATTTTACGCGATTCAATCGCATTGACTTCTAATAGATTCCTAACTAATTCGAACATTTGCTGAGAAGTCATTGCAATCATATCAGCTATCTCAATAATTTCTTCAGATGTATCAGCAAAATCACTTTTAATCATGTCTGAAAATCCCTGAATAGCAGAAAGTGGATTTTTCAGATCATGTACCGCAATGCTTAAAAATTCATTTTTCTGTTGTAGTTCACTCGTTTTTTGTTCTAAACTGGCATAAAACAGAGTCAATTTTTTTTCTTGAAAATAACTTTTAAGCGCTTTCGTTACCGTCATAGAAAGGTCTGTAGATTCCCAAGGCTTAGGGATATAACGATAAAGGTTAGCGCTATTGACCGCTCTTCCCACTGCCTCGGCATCTGCTTGTCCGGTTAACAAAATAGTTAACGTTTTAGGGCTTATAGCATGAACCTGTGTGAGCAATTCATCCCCTTTCATGCTGGGCATAATTTGGTCGGAAATGACGAGGGGTAATTCGATCTTCTCTGCTAACAATTCGTCAATAATCTCTAAAGCATCCAAGCCGCTTTCCGCAGTTTCAATGAGATATTGTTCTCCCAAAACATTCATCAGTTCCATTTCAAGACTATTCAGAATCGTTTTGTCATCATCGACACAAATAATAACGGGCGTTTTCACAACGTTTTCAAACCTTGCTTAATTGTTTCGATTAATTCTTCTTCACTCCAAGGTTTATAGATGCAGCTATGAATCTTAGCTTGCTGTTTAGCACGTTCAATCGCGTCATTATCAGCTTGCCCTGAGAGTAAAATAGTGACAATTTTGGAAAATTGATTATGAACAAGGACGAGAAATTCATCACCCTTGATACCAGGCATGAGCCAATCCGAGATAATTACAATAATATTCAAACCTTCTTCATTTAATTCATTAATCAATTCTAGTGCGTCTTCTGCATTTTCAGCAAATTCATAGAGGTAATCATCACCAAATGCGTCTTCCAGTTGTCTTTCAAGACTATCCAATATCACTCTCTCATCGTCTACACATAAAATCACGGCTTGATGCATTTATTGTTCTCCGGTGTGTGATATAGGAAGAAACACCGTAAAGTTCGTTTGACCAGGTTCACTGCTTACGGTAATTTGACCATCATGTTTTTCAATAATTTTTCGGGTTATATCTAAGCCGAGGCCACTGCCTTCTCCAGGGGGTTTGGTGGTAAAAAAAGGTTCAAATATTTTTGCCTGAATCTCGTCTGAGATACCTGTGCCGCTATCGGTAATACTAATAAGCACCTTAGAGTCTTGCAGAGCGGCATCAATCTGTAAAGTGCCTTTGTAACTCATGGCTTGTAAGGCGTTATGAATTAAGTTTGTCCAAACCTGATTGAGTTCATCGGGATAGCAGTCTACCTGCGGTAATTCTGCATAGTGGCGAATGACTTCAATACCCTGTTTAAGTTGACTGTGATAGAGCGTTAATACGGTTTCAATGCCGTCGATAAGATTGGCTTGTACTTTTTCACCAGAAGAATCAAAACGCGCAAAATTTTTAAGGGCAAATACGACTTTAGAGGCCCGCTCCGTGGCGATTGAGATGTTTTGCGTACTTTTTTGTAATCCTGATAGTTTATAGGCGGTTTGTATCATCTCGGCACTGTTAGACGCTTTTAGCAATGGTAACATGGTGTCAATCTGGTCATAAATCCCCATACTGACCAATTTCGTGGCCATCGTGGCCGCATTTTTAATCTCGTGTTCTTCCAATTGGCGAGTCAAGGTTCTTTTGAATTTGCGTTCTTCTTTAACAGAAAACAGGCTTTTTTGTTGAAGTGAGGTTTGCAGTAATGCAAAAAAATCCTGCTTTTGTTCTTTAGACAGTGAGTCTAAAAATTGGGGTAATTGTTCTAGCGTTTGTTCCAAAAACTTGGCAATATTGCCAACAGATGATCGAATGGCACCTAGTGGGGTATTGATTTCATGGGCAATACCAGCAACCAGTTGACCTAATGCCGCCATTTTTTCGGATTGCACCAATTCTTCTTGTGTGCGTTTGAGATATTCAAGTGCTTCTGAGAGTTCTCTGGTGCGTTCTTGCACTTTGATTTCCAAAGTATTTCTGGCTTCTTCTAGGTTGGCAAACAGTTCTTTGAGGTGAATGATCATGGTATTGAAATTGTTGGACAATTCACTGACTTCATCTATGTCATAGTTGATCTGTTTCACCTCAACCGTTTTCATATTACTCACCATTTCAGAACTGAGATGGGCAAGATTAGCAATCGGTGCAGAAATTTGGTTAGATAAATGATGTGATTTTTTGATGAGATATAAAACAAAGCCTAAATAAAACAATATCATAAATATAATAATAAAATAACCAATTTGATGAACCTGTGATTTTAAGTCAAAAATGGGCTTAAAAACGATTTTTTTATCGACTAAAAAAAGTAAACGCCAACCCGTTTCATCAATCATTTTCTGTGATAATATCAAATTGTGGCCACTTGCGGTAAAATCGATCATATCAGTCTGACCGGAAAACAGCTTATTAAGTTGCGCGACAATGGCTTTATCTTGATTTTTAAGCAAATTAAATGCTTCAGGTTTTGTGATAGTCGTCGTGAATGTGTCGTCACCGTAAGCATGGGCCTTGAGTTCTTTCAGATTCAAATACGCTTCAACTTTTTCAGGCATGGCTAAAATTATGCCTTCTTTATTCACTAAGAAGGCGCTGGCTTGCCATGGCAAATCAAGTTTTAAAATGTTATCAACAAATTTCTCAATGGTGACATCTATTCCGGTTACGCCTTCCAAAAAATCACCGTTATAAATGGGCACAATACAAGAGAGCATCCAGCCTTGGCCCGCTGGGTCTAAATAAGTATCTGTCCAAACTGGTACTCGCTTGGGATTATGTTTTGTCTCCGCCTCATAGTAGAAATTAAACTCTTCCATGTTTAAAAAGGAACCATACTGGTTTGCCACATTTTCAATAAAAGGATAGAGTCGGTTCATATCGTCATAAGTATTGATGTAAACTTGTACAACATTCGGGTTATGAGTAACTATATCCTGAAACAGGGGATCAAAAGCTTCTGTTTTCAAAGCCTTTTGGTACGCTTGATCGGTTATTTTGGTGGTTGAGGAGTAGTAAAGACTTGACCCGCTGTTATCATTTTTTTTATAGAAAACACCATTATCGGCCACTGCAAACTCAGGCGTTCCATGAGGTAGTCCTACACTCTCAGGGTTTTCAAAAAAATGCTGATGTTCACTTTGAAGCAGTTTAGCAAACGTGGAGATTTCTTTGAGTTGTTGGTTGATGTTTTGTGCTTCCCGAGAGGCAATTTCACTAATATTTTGCTTGGTTTCAAACAAGAGCATGTTCATGGTTTTAGTGGTAATAAAGGCACTAATGCCAAAGTAAAGTACTAATAGAACTAATCCTACTGTAAAAACGACTGTCAACGAAGAAGTTAAAAAGTGTTTATTAATAATGGCTTTAAGTGATTTGTTCATTTTTGTATGCTCATCTTGGTATTGATGCAATGTGGTTCATCAGTGAGATAAGCTGATTAAACTGATTGTCATGATTTAAACTAGAACCGTTTAAATCAGAATTGAACAGTCAAATTAGCATTCTTCACCCAAATACTCTAGTTTGTCAGATAAATCATTTGGCCTTATAGTTCACTCAATATCAATAATATCAAAGTGTTATGAACTGATGTGTTCATTGATAATGGCTCATTGATATAGTACTACCCTTTCCGCTTTCCCTTTTTAAATTGATTGGCAGATAAACACTCAATGTGGTTTTACCCAGTACACTGGTGACGGTGATTTTACCGTCATGTTTATCAATAATCTTTTTTGACAATGTCCAACCCTAAACCGCTGCCCTCACCGGCGGGTTTGGTGGTAAAAAACGACTCAAATATTTTGGGCTGAATATCGTCATGAATACCGCAACCGCTATCAGTCATACTGATAATCGCCTCATCATTAGACATTATACCTATTTAATTTAAGTGCTTGATTTTATTCGTTTTTCAAATTTAGAATTTTAGATAAATCAATGAGTTACGCTAAATCGGTATAAACTCTATTTTGCATAGGCACTTGTAAAGTGCCCTTATTTTCCATCGCTTGTAAGGCATTATAAAGGAGATTCGTCTACATCTATAGCGTTTCCCGATCTCATAACGTACAGTTATATCAAGAAAATCGAACCGCAAAATAAATTTGGAACGAAAAGAAGCAAAATAAATTTGGAACGAAAAGAAGGCCGCAAAATAAATTTGGAACGATAATGATTTGTACTTAGCGTAGCTGACCTTCGGTTCATTCAATCGGGAAACGCTATATATAGATATTGTTCAGGTAAATAATTTAACAAGGTGCGACATGCAGGTCTGTCCCTAAAATACGTTATTTTGTAGATTTTATATAGGGGCTGCCCTTGTGTGTTTGCCCCCTTTAGTGAAATTATTGTTTCTGAACATCTATAGAACACGGATTCAACAGTTCAGACTCGATTTTTATCGATAACTGACAACTGATAACTGATAACTGATAATAGTTAAATCAGCGTTCTATCTTCTATCATTCTCATCACAGACATTGCAGGACGATCAAAATCTATATTTCACAATCACTCACATTGCAGTATTACCGGTAGATAAACACTAAATGTTGTTTTACCGGGCTCACTTGTGAAAGTGATTTTGCCTTCATGTTTCTTAATAATTTTTCTAACGATATCCAAGCCTAAACCGCTACCTTCGCCAGCGCGTTTCGTCGTAAAAAACGGTTCAAAGATTTTTGGCTTTATATCGTCAGGAATACCAGCGCCGAAGTCAGTGATGCTAATAATGGCATGATCATCTTGCATAGAGACCTCGATCGTTAAAGTGCCCTTGTAATCCATTGCCTGTAAGGCATTATGAACGAGATTCGTCCAAACTTGATTTAAGTCATCAGGATAACAAAGTATGAGCGGTAAGTCACCATAGTTTCGGATCAGATCGACACCGTGTTTGAGTTGATTGTGATAAAGGGTTAAAACGGTTTCAATGCCTTCGGTGATGTTAGCTTCAATTTTTTGACCCGTTTGATCAAAACGGGCAAAACTTTTTAGGGCAAATACCGTTTTAGCGGCGCGATCTGATGCGGTTGTGATGGTTTGGGTGCTTTTTTGTAAGCTGGCCAGTTGATAGGCGATATTTAAAATACTGGGACAATCAGGAGCTTTTAATAGGGGTAGAAAGGTGTCAACCTCTTGATAAATTCCCATATCAACCAGTGTATCAGCAATTGTGTCTGCATCCTCAACGCTGTGTTTTTCCAATTCACGAATCAAAGCGCGTCGATATTTGCGCTTTTCTTTGGAAGTTAATATCGTTTGCTGTTGGGTGATTTTGTGGAGGAGTGCCTTGAAATCTTGCTGACGCGAGGAAGAGAGTGATTGAAAAAAATCGGGTAGCTGTTCTAGGTTTTCAGCTAGGAAAATAGCGATACTGTCTACTGAGGAACGAATGGCTCCCAGTGGCGTATTGATTTCATGGGCAATCCCGGCAACTAAGTGTCCCAAGGCGGCCATTTTTTCGGATTGCACTAATTCTTGCTGCGTGGCTTTCAAGTGTTCTAAGGCCTGAGAGATATCTTTATTGGCTTGAGCGAGTTCTTTATCGCGTTTCTCAATTTGCCCTAACATGTTATTGAAACCTTCAATTAAACTACCTAATTCGTCATCACTTTGTTTTTGCCCTCGAATGGAATAGTTTTTGTCGTCGGAAACCACTTTCATGGTGGCTAGAAGAGTGTAAATCGGTGCTGTGATCAAGTGTTGGAGTTTGGATGCTAACACAAACGCCAGCAATAAAGAGACAAAAAATACCGAGGCCACTATACCACCAGCCCATAAAAAGCGTGCATGGAATGCGTCCAAGTCTGACTGGAGATAGACAGTACCTACCCTTATCCCTTTGTAGAAAAGGGTCTTAAAAATATCGACATGGTCATCATTAAAAAAATAGCTATCTTCAATGGGTTGGTTTGCGGGCGTATTGATATTATGCAAAGCATAATAATCATTGAGTGTCGGATTTTCAGGTAATGAGTGTAGGAAATCGTGTTCCAGCCTACACGGCCTCCGTGTTTTGGGATGTGCAAGATGTATTGATAGAAGATATTGATCGCATTGAAGTGAACCGGGGGCCGGGGGCCTCGTTATGGGGCGCGAATGCGGTCAATGGCAAGTTTGGGAGCTAGAAATTTATTTGACAATCAACATCCCGAATTTGGGGTTGGTTTGAGTGGTAATATTGAGATTCCAGATGAAGTACGCAGAGCGTTTTATCTGCATATAGATTATCGCTTTTGAAATCACTTGTCGGGTGGGCAACGTGGTTGCCCACCTACTGATTAAATGGGTAACTGCACCATCGTAGTAACAACAGTTATTTTTTTAGACTCTTCTTGGATCGTTTCAAATTTCCAGCCCAGTTTTGCATTGTAATCATCAAGCATTGTCAACAAACCTAAGCCTGTCGAGTTATTCGTCAGGTTCTCATTTTTTTCAGCACGTTTTATCTGACGAATATAAAATTCTTGTAGATCACAGTGAAGCAATTCTTGTATAAATGACTGAAAGTGTTCTACATTTTCGTTAGGTGTACTGTTAATGGCGCTTAACATCAAATGGTCGCTATATAACTGGAATTTAAGACTAATGGGGTATTGAGTACTATCGTCATTGAACTTCATCGCATTTTCCAACAATTCGTTAGCAATATAGCTCACGGCTCCTCTGATTTCCTTTCGTTTTTCCAAGCTTGTTGCCTCGTTATCACTAACAGGAAAGAAAGTCGCCAAATAGTCGGCTAAAAAATCCGCCGATAACCCATTGTTTCGCCATCGCTGTTGGATGGGGACAAAGCTGGGCGAAAATCCCATTATCAAGTATTCTTGACTGTTCTGTGGTGGATCATTAAATTCTCCAAATATTTTGGTCATAGTATCAATTCTATTAGGTCATTTTTAATAATATCTTCGCCAATTGTTGCCAAATATAAAAGGGTGATTATTATGTGGAATTGATTAAATTTCAATCATTTATCGTATTTTAAAACTCAGTAGAATCCAATCTTATTGATTTTAAAGTCTTTTTAAGAATAACCCTGTTTAATACTTAACTTTTAACGAAGGTATTAAAGAAGCAAAATATTATTGAAAATTGCCCAAGTTGCCCAAGTTGTTCAAAAAAAGAGCTTAAAACCTATAATTAATTCTGAACTCATGAACTCTTGAGAAAACTAGAACAGTCACTATTCATGCCCGTTTTGTGTTTTACTGATGTTAATATCGATATTGAGAACATCATAAGGGGCAACGAGATCGCTCTACGATATGAGGGGACAATCAAGTTGCCCTATTTTTCTTAATTCAAAAAATCAACCACAGGCAAGCACAGGCAACCACAAGGGATTGCCCCTACGTGGCACGTACTAAACCGGCTTCTACTTGATCGCGGATTTCACGCCCGACGAGGGTTTCAATAAGTTCTAATGTAAAATCCATAGCGGTGCCGGGGCCTCTTCCAGTAATCACTTGTCCATCTTTGATGACGGGGGCATCAACAAAATGCTGATGAGGCACTGACATTTTGTCTAACACACCTGGGTAACTGGTGGCCTTTTTATTGGCTAACAGGCCTGCATTCGCTAAGACTTTCGGCGCAGCGCAAATAGCGGCCGTGTATTTGCCTTGTTGGTACATGTCTTTGAGCAATTGATGAATCCGGGGATCATTGTCGAGATGATCGGCTCCGGGTAAGCCGCCTGGTAAAACGATCATATCAAAGCTTTGTTTAATCGCTTCATCTAATGTGGTATCGGGTATCAACATCACACCACGACTGGCTTGGACAGGTTCTTTATCGAGGCCTGCTGTGACGACGGTAATCCCGGCGCGACGCAAGAGGTCGATAATTGTGACAGCTTCAAGTTCTTCACAACCTTGAGCAAGAGGTACGAGTACAGTAGACATATCAATATTCAATTATCAATGTTAAATTATTATTTAATTAATGTAGGGTGAGCAAAGATTGTTGCCCAGCTGTCCATTACCTAATATTAACTGATTAACGCGAGATCAACCCAGCTTTCATAAAATGATTAATCAAATGATTGGGGGGGGCAACTAAGTTCTACCCACCCTGCTTAAATTCGTTTTCTAGCCATGTCACAATATTTTCGTTATTCTCCCATAACGGTTTTTTCAGCCAATAACCCTGAATATCCGCTTTAATTTCAATCGGGTTTGGAAGTTGCCCCAACTTTTCATATAACTCTTTTACTACGTGTGAGTTTGCTTTTATGACATTTTCCAAATATTCCGGAACTGAATTGTCATCAATATCTAGCTTTAGCAACTCTCTCAATTCCTCATATCTATCTCCTTCCACAACTAAAACGATATATTTTGATTTCCAGTCGCGTGCCGTTTATGATTGACGCTGAGTCAAATGAACTTTTGAACCGGATGTAAATTTCACTTCCACTGTGTAAACTGTGTCAGAAGAGAGTTGAATTTTACCACTATCCCATCCCGCGTTTTCTTCTGGCCAAATTTCAAAATCACCACCAAAGTAGATCGTTTTGACTATAGTGTTTCCCAATTGAATGAAGTACAAATTATTTGAGTGCAAAATTTATTTTACTGCCTGATTTTTTTTCAAAATTTATTTTTCGGTTCGATTTTCTTGATATAACTGTACGTGATGAGATCGGGAAACGCTATATCAAGGTTTAAGTTTTTCTTCATCGTCTAGTATATTCAGGATAGATTATCGTCCTGCAAATTGAAGAGTCTGGCCACTGAGTTTATCTAAGAGATTACCATTAAACTGACAATTATCTATTGGCTCATTTTCTGTTTCGGAAGGATAAATGCGGCGAGAGCCTTCTAATAAGAGATGAAATTGAGAAGTGAGATTATCCTGGCTATTTGGTAACCAATACTGGATTTCTCTTAAAGAACGTAAGAGTGGCAATAACACGCCAATTTGAGTGGCTAAATCATTTATGAACAATTCTTGTGGCGATTTATCCCCCAGAAATTCTTTGACGATAATGGATTGATCTGTTTTTTTGCGTAGGGGTATCCACAATATGAAATAGGCGGGTTCTAAAATAAGTTTTTTTAGATAATCTTTGATAAGGGAGCCATCTGACTCTACAAATTGTCCCCAATTAGGATGTTTTGAATCATTGCCTTGTATATCTTCCCACGGATTTAAAAAATCAGCTATTTCAAAATTTTCTGATTTTGATGCCCCCAAAAAAAAGAATGCATCGCAAAGATGAAAAACACTTTTTTGACCTAAACCAAATTTGCCAATAGTGGCTTTTTGTCCAGCCCTATCATCCATGCCAAAAGAAAGGAAGGACTGTTGATTTGATCGGGTAAACTCACCATTATTCAGGAAAAAAAGTGCGGTTCGTTGTAATAGGGGATGTTTGGCCGTTGGTAAACCCGTTGTCCATCCAAAATCCAATTTTTTTGCAGCACTGTCATCAGCATTTTGTACAATTTCCTTTATAATAGGAAATCCTTCTTTATAACGATCACGCAATAAAGTACGAATTTCACCAATCAGGTTTACTTTGTATGATGCCATAAATACTATTTGTTCCTAGTTTTAATGAATTCTAATGTCAAATCCATGACGCTGCTTATTTCAATCATCACTTGTCGGCCTTTTTGATAACGGGTGCCTCGACAAAATGTTGTTCAGGTACTGACATTTTGTCTAGCACACTTGGGTAATGGGTGGCTGATTTATTTAAGAGGCAGGCATTCGCTAAGATTTTCGGCGCGGCGCAAATAGCTGCCGTGTATTTAGTTTTGTTGCTATATGTCTTTGAGCAGTTGATGAATCTGGGGAGTCTTGTTGAAATAATCGGCTCTGGGTAAGCTTCAATTATCATTGTTCAATTCCACATTTAGCGAAGCTAAATGTGAAATACCGTTTTTGCGCGCCAACCAAAGGGAAAAGAAATCAGTTATTGATGTAGGGTGGGCTATTTCCACCCTACAACATGATAACGGTTTACTGATAACTGAGAATATTGAGGCCTTTTAATAAGTTTAAGGCTTCATAAACCGCGTAATCCTTTTTTACCAAAGGTTCTTCGGTGCTTTTGGAGACATCGGTTTTATCGCTATCATCCGATTTATCGTTGTCCAAATGACCCGCTAAATCCGATTCTTTAATACCTAAATCCTCCTCTAATTCTACCGAGGCAATTTCAATTTTGTTTAACACAATGTCAGGTTTAATGCCTTCGGCTTGTATAGAACGACCTGAAGGCGTGTAATAACGGGCAGTTGTCAGTTTGAGAGCGGCATCATTATTCATGGGTAAGATGGTTTGTACTGACCCTTTTCCGAAGGTTTTGTTACCCATAATGATGGCGCGTTGATGATCTTGAAGGGCACCAGCAACAATTTCTGAGGCTGAGGCTGAACCGCCGTTGACTAAAACTACCATTGGTGCACCATTTAGCCAGTCTTCAGAATCCGCTTGGAAGCTTAGGGAGGCATCTGCAACACGGCCTTCTGTATAGACAATTCGCCCACGAGTGAGAAATGCATCTGAGACTGCGACAGCGGCATTTAATACGCCCCCTGGATTATTACGCAAATCCAGTACTAATCCTTTGAGCTTATTATTGTCTGTCTTGATGTTTGTGATGGCCTTTTCTAAATCATCGGCGGTATGGGCCTGAAAATGACTGATGCGGATATAACCATATCCGGGTTCAAGAACACGGCTTTTGACACTTTTTACTTTGATGATATCGCGTTCAATTGTGATCTTGATGGGTTTTTCTTCGTTTTCGCGCACTATAGTGAGCTTGATGTTGCTACCTGGTCTGCCGCGCATTATTTTGACGGCTTCTGTGAGTGTCATGCCTTTGACTGGGGTATCATCTAAACGGATAATGAGATCACCGGATTGTACCCCTGCGCGTTGTGCGGGCGTGTCATCAATTGGCGCAATCACTTTAACAAAGCCATTGTCCATACCAACTTCAATGCCAAGTCCACCAAATTCACCCGTCGTGCCAATTTGTATTTCTTGGTAAACTTCGGGTGTTAAGTAGCCTGAGTGCGGATCAAGTCCTGTCAACATGCCTTGAATGGCATTTTCTAACAGGGTTTTGTCATCCACTTCTTCAACATAATCACGTTTGATTCTGTGAAAAACTTCGGTAAAAGAACGCAGTTCTTCAAAAGGTATCGTTTTTGCTGAATTGTCCGTTTGGTTACGAGTAGCAAAGACACTACCTGCAACAGCGATAAATGAACCTAACAGAGAACCTATCAATAAGGTAGGTAAATGACGAAACAGGGTTCTTCGCATTATGTTTATACTCCATAGTTTGTGATCAGGCGTGATCACGGACGAGGATTATCAATGAGCAATGATCAATTATCAATTCCACGCAAAAAGGGTTTGCGTGGAATTGCTGTTATCAAAACCTTGATAATGCTTGGAATTTGCTGATGCCTAATAAGGCCAAGCGATTTAATGACTAACTCTAGTTAGTCATTCTACTAGAACTGAAAGTGGTGTCAAGATATGATTTTTAATAACATTTTTCAATCAATACAAGCTTTGAATCGCGGATTTTACGGATGACATTTATGTACCGTGATTAAAAAAACGGTAGTGAGGCATAAAGCTGCTCAGATAGAAGACGGATTCGGCTTTTTCTCATTTCGCTTCGTTGCTCTGTCGTGGAACGCTGATTTTTTAATCCGTGTTAATCATGCTGATCAGTTTAATTCCGCGTTTTTTTCAACCTTCAAAAATCACGTAGCCATTTACGGGGAGCTTGAGGTTCGCCTTGGTGGCGAATTTCAAAATACAATGCTGATATTTTTCGTCCTCCACTATTACCTACGCTGGCAATAATGTCGTGGGCTTTTACCCAATCCCCTGTTTTGGTATACAGACTTTGGTTGTGGGCATATAAGCTCATATATCCTTTAGCATGATCAACAATGACTAATAAACCTAGATTGCGAAACCATTGAGCGAAAACAACTCGTCCCGAGGCGACAACTTGGACTTTTTCCCCTTTCTTTGCAGCAATCAACATGCCTTGCCATTTTAAGTGACTAACCAGTTGTTCACCAAATTGCTTGAGGACTCGGCCTTTGACAGGCATCGCTAATTGTCCTTTGAGTTTAGCAAATGGCATAGGTTTGGGCGATTGAGGAATGTTTTTGATGGCCTCTCCCAAAGTGCCTAGCAAGGTTTCTAAGTGACGTTTGTCTTCCTGTAAACGTTTGAGTTGTTTACTTTGACTTTCAAGGGTTTTAGCGAGTTCCCCTAAAATTTTATGACGCTCTTGATAATTGATCTCAAGTTCTGCTTTTTTATGAGTATGATTCTTAACTAATTGATTTAAATCCGTTGTTTCGAGTTCAATGGTATCGTGAAGCTGGTTTAAGCGTTGCAGAATGGTCTTGATGGATGAAATTTGGCGACTTCTTGCACGGTTAAAGTAGTCATAATAAGTTAATACGCGCCCAATGGTAACGGGATATTCTTGATTTAACCAGAGTTTTAAATAATCTTGTTGTCCCATTATGTAGGCTGCACGAACTTGTTGCGCCAAAACTTGGCGTTGTGTCTTCAGTTGGGTTTGTAGGGTGATTTGTTGATTTTCTAAGTCGGCTAAAGTGTTTTCTTTATCAATACGCGCACTATGTAATGTTTCTAAGCGTCGAGCAATTTCTCCTATGTCTTCTTCACTGTTTTGTAACTGGCGTTGCAAACGACCGTATTGAGTACGGGTGTTGTGCATTTGGGTTTGTAATTGTTGAATGCGTAACGTCAATTGATGGAGTTGTTCTTGCGTAACCGTAGTGGCATTTGCGACAGAAATGCTTGTTAGGCTCAGTGATAAGATAGCTATCCAAAATCGACACATGGTACTTTTCCTACATTTAAAAAGAGGCTGAAACACACTACTTCACTTTACACTCAATCAATGCCATTAACCAGTAGGCAATTTATTATTGAGCTTTGCCTTGATTAGCAACCGCTTGTTCTGCTTGTTTAATGGCTTCTTGATCACCAAGGTAATAGTGCTTGAGAGCCTTTAGATTTTCATCTAATTCATACACTAAAGGTATGCCTGTTGGTATATTCAAACTCACAATCTCTTCGTCTGAAATATTATCAAGATGTTTGACCAGTCCCCGTAAGCTGTTGCCGTGTGCAGCAATAATAACCTTTTTGCCCTGAATAATTGTTGGGGCGATGGTTTCGTTCCAACAATAGACAACACGTTCAATGGTGCTATCTAAACACTCAGTGACCGGCAAATCGGAACGATTGAGAGATTGATAACGTGGATCATGTCCGGGATATCTTTCGTCTGAGGGTTCGAGTGCTGGTGGGGGGGTATTACAACTTCTTCTCCAAATTTTGACCTGATCTTCACCATATTCTTTTGCCGTTTCCGCTTTGTTTAAGCCTTGAAGCGTACCGTAATGACGTTCATTTAATCGCCATTCGCGATAGACAGGAATCCACATTAAATCCATCTGATCCATCGTGATCCAAAGGGTTCTAATTGCCCTTTTAAGGACGGAGGTAAACGCGACATCAAACGTGTAACCTTCGTTTTTAAGCAGATTGCCTGCATTCAAGGCTTCTTGTTTACCCTTTTCAGAAAGGTCAACATCTGTCCAACCGGTGAAACGGTTTTCTTTATTCCAAACACTTTCACCGTGTCTTAATAAGACTAATTGATACATCAATTTTTTTCTCCGCAAGTAAAATGTGCCAATATTATTTCAATAACCTATTCGGTGACAATGATTCGTCAAAAAAAATAGGGGTTGCCTAGATAAAGCATAACAATAATTATTATTAATGCTAACTCAGGTAAAGTCCAAACGTCCCTATCGATATAGGGGATTATAAAAAATAATAGATGAAAGCTATAAATAGATTTCATAGACTGAAACTGATACTTTATCACAATATCTTTGATACTATAAGCATTGTTAATGTGACTAAAAAAAACAATAACTTATATTAATAATACCAATATAAAGGTATAAATTAGTCTTATCAAATCGCTTTTTGACAAATTATCCTGTTAGAGATTGATGGGTGTGATGATTTTTGGGTTGAGAAAGCGTGATGTCAATAATTGATTTGAGGGAATATCATCGATTTTAAAGATAAATTATTGTTTTTGGCGTTGGTAATGTTTCTTCTATGAGGGATTTGCAAAACGCTGACGTGCAACCACAAATCAAAGACTTACAGAGTATCATTTTATCCTTTCGGTTTAATCAGTTTTGCAAGAGGCTCCTGTGTTTTGATTAAAGCTTAATTTCTATTTTTCAATTTTTAATTTTTAATTAAAAATGGCGGCGTTTAGGCACGTCTTAGTCCAATTTCATAAAGATAACTGATAATTGAATTATTGATAAAGCTGATTTCAGGCGATAGCGGAAAAATAATATACCCGTAAAAATATATGTTTTTTGAAATAACTTGGTTTATTTTCATTTTGTGTGGGTATTTTATTTAGCCGCAACCGCCTAAGTTTAGCAAAGCAGCCCTTCGGTTTGCTAATTCACTTTTGATTTATCAAAAAATAAATATTGAGTATTAAAATTATCAATGATATGGCCCTAAGCTCATGCCTCAATAATGAAGACGACTCTTAAATTATCAATAAAATTAAATAGTTATTTGCTCAACACCAGAAAAATTTAGCGATTTGTACTGTTGTTTAAAATTTAGACGACTTAAGTAACCTATAATATACTACTTTAATTAAATATCTAATGGACAGATTGATACAAATGATGAATACTAATCCTTTTTCCGAATTTAATATGAAATCGGTGGCTGATCATGTTCCGTCTTTCACACTTATCACGCATGATGATGATATTGAACGTGCAGCACGATCCTTGAAAGCCATGTCACATCCATTGCGTTTGAAAATTCTTTGCGTTTTGGGTGAATCCGAATATAGTGTGCAGGATATTGTTGAACAGGTAGGTACCTCACAAAGCAATATCTCACAGCATTTAGCTATTTTACGTGACAAGGGGATTTTAGCCTCGCGTAAAGATGCTAACCGCGTTTATTATCGGGTAAGTGATGCACGCACATTGCGCCTTATCAGTATGATGCGTGAGGTATTTTGCTCATTTTGTACGCATACTTGAATCATAGCACAGCAACCTCTATTATTCTGTGTTTGATTTTAACTCAATGGCAAGAGGATTTAATGATTATGACAGTTGAACGAATCGTGTTTATTGTCGCTGGTTTTTTTATTTTACTCTCATTGGCTTTAAGTCAATTACATCATCCTTATTGGCTTTGGTTTACCGCATTTGTTGGGGCTAATTTATTTCAAAGCGGTTTTACGCGCTTTTGTCCACTGGCACTAATCCTCAAAAAAGTGGGTGTACCAACTGATAGACAAAAAGCCAATCTTTCAGGTGAAATGCAGACTCCTTAACATAATGGAACAATTTGTTGAATTTGTGGGAAATCATTCGGCCTTATTTTTGGGCCTCAGCATCGTCATCAGTTTACTGATTTGGAATCTCTTGAGTGAGCAAGTTAGTGGAATTAAATCTTTAGTTCCACAAGAAGCGACTTTACTGATTAATCATGAAAATGCTATTGTGCTTGATGTACGTGAGAAGAATGAATATGCAAACGGGCATATTCTAAAATCAGTGCATATTCCGTTAAGTACTTTATCTGATAAAATGAATACCTTGGAAAAATACAAGACACGTCCAATTATTGCCAGTTGCATGAGTGGTAACCGTTCGGGACGTGCATGTAGTTTGTTGAAGAAAAATGATTTTGAAAAAGTTCATAATCTCAAAGGCGGCATTATTGCGTGGCAAAATGCAAATTTACCCCTGGCTCGGGGTAAAAACTAATTTTAATTAATTATTGATGATAAAGAGCCTATTGATACTGTTCTTTTTAAATCAATGATATGACAAAGTGAGCCTCTCGCAAAACGATTGAGCATAAACGATAATATCAATAACTTAGCTGGCATAATGTAGTCGTCAGTTATTGATTTTTGGTTGAGCGTCGGAGTTTTACAAGTTTTTCAAAGTTAGAATTAATTTGATAAGGGATATTTAATGAATGTGTATTAAGTTTAGTTATCAGTTATAAAATTATCCCTTATCAATGATTCTAATAAGAGTGGCAACACATAATTGATTTTGAAAAAGATATTTTGTACTGATTGATTTGATTATTATACTAAATGAGTTAATTTATTAATTCTGATTATCATTTTCCACGCCGTGGAAATCTCTATTTATCAGGTTGTTGGCTCCCTTAAACATAACTAAAGAGGATGACATAGTGGAAGAAGTTACGCCTAATCAGGCCGATGCCGGTGCTGCCGCGCAAGAGAAATTTGGGATACAAAATATCTATGTCAAAGATCTCTCTTTTGAGGCACCCAATTCACCCAGTATTTTCATGGAAAAATGGAAACCACAATTAGAATTGGAGATGTCTAATCAGATCGAGAAGTTGAATGAAGAACTCTACGAAGTCACCTTAAACATTACCGCTACTGTCAAAGTCGAAGAAAAAACGGCCTTTCTCGTTGAACTTCATCAAGCTGGCATTTTCAGCCTAATGGGGTTTCCCGACGATAAATTGTCGTATATGCTCAATAGCTATTGCCCCAATATTTTGTTTCCGTTTGCCCGTGAAAGCATTTCTAATGTGGTGACTCGTGGCGGATTTCAGCCACTATGGTTGGCACCCATCAACTTTGATGCGTTATATGCCCAACAACTTCAGAAAAAACAAGAACAAGCCCAAACTGCCCCTGCTAATCTGAATTAATCATTAAAAATGAACCGCTGAACGATGAAAAGTGAAAATATGAACATTTGCTGCAAAAATTGCAGCGTAAGAAGATTGTTCAAATCACTTTTAATCAGGGCGGTTTTATAACGCTTTGTTATATAGATTCAAGTCAACCTAGTACATCGTCAAGTTTGTTTTGAGGGGTAAAATTCGTATGCTTGGGTTCCGCCACATTCTATATAACCCATCAAAACAAGTTGGACAAAGTACTAGTTGAAATAGAATGAAAAATGAATTTCATATTTAGCGTGAACCGAAGGTAGGCTACGCTAAATGTGAAATACCGTTTTTGCGCGCAAAAACGTCTTAAGTGAAAATGTCAAAAATTGACAAGCTAGGTTTGATGTTTGATCATTTGTTGCCGTTATTAATTCACAATTCACATCATTCACAATGACTTCGATAACGAAGTTTCACAACTCACTTTTCGACTACTGTGACACTACAACAACCTATTTTGGTATTGGGTGCCGGATCGTGGGGTACAGCCCTTGCGATGGTATTGGCTCGTAACGGCAATAAAGTGTGGCTTTGGGGTAGAGATGCTGCTCATGTTAAGCAGATGAAAGAAACGCGACAAAATGCCCGTTTTTTGCCAGATATTCACTTTCCTGAGACTTTACAACCCATTACTAGCTTAGAAGCCTCTGTAGCACAGGTGAATGAAATTGTAGTCGTGGTGCCCAGTCATGCCTTTCGTGAAACGCTCAACATCTGTGCCCCCTACTTGACAACCACAGCGCGTGTCTGTTGGGCAACAAAAGGCTTAGAAAACGATACGGGCTTATTGCTACATCAAGTGGCTGAACAAATGGTGGGAACGCGACGGCCCTTAGCAGTATTATCAGGCCCCTCATTTGCCAAGGAAGTCGCTTCTGGATTACCCACGGCCGTCACAATCGCATCACAGTCTGCTCAATATGCCCAAGATTTGGTGAGATTATTTCATAATCCTGATTTTCGCCCTTATACCAGTACCGATGTTATTGGTGTACAACTGGGTGGCGCGGTAAAAAATATTATGGCCATTGCTGCTGGCATTGTTGATGGCTTAGGTTTGGGAGCGAATACCCGTGCGGCTTTGATTACCCGCGGATTGACGGAAATGGTGCGCTTTGGCACAAGATTGGGTGGACAACGTGAAACGTTTATGGGTTTAGCGGGCTTAGGTGATTTAGTGCTCACTTGTACTGACAATCAATCACGCAATCGCCGTTTTGGTTATGCTATCGCGCAAGGTTGCGATATTGGGCAAGCTCAAACCGAAATTGGGCAAGTTGTTGAAGGTGTGCGAGCTACTCATGAAGTCAACCGTTTAGCCCAACAAGATGGAATAGATATGCCCATTGTTGAGCAAGTTGAGAATGTACTACAAAAAGTGTGTACCCCTTTAGAGGCTGTGCAAGCTTTATTATCACGTCAACCCAAACCTGAATTTAGTGAACATAAATAGGGTGGGTTCGAGGTTAACGTTTTTGTTTCGCAAAAACGTTAACCTCGAAACGTGTTTTTGTTGCCCACAATCAGTTATCAGTTATAAAGTCACCGATTAAATTTTCAATCATTTTAAATAGGTACACATAAGTCTTTTAACATTATTATCTGCATCAATCAGCTCAATCAGTGTTCTATTCTTAACTTCAAAATTGGCCTACCTCATCCATTTCTCTCCCCTTTTCCTATCCTAATAGAATAAAAAGAAACGCTCATTGTGCAATGCGATGATTTATGAGTTAGACAGGATAGAACGCTGATTTAACTGATTATCCTAATTGACACTGATAAATTAGCGCAAATCAATCTATTTAATTTATGATAATCAGCGTTCCATAATCTTTTTCAATAACATTATCTAATCTAATATTTTCTTTCATTACCCCCTATTCCATACATTATTATAATTGACTTTTAAAATATACCCTTATCTAATTGAGAATTTTGGTAGTTTCTACAAAGCTATGCCGCTATTAAAAAATCAATTCTATGCAGAAATGTGAGTTGATAATTGATTTAGCGTAGCACACCGAAGGTTCCACACAATTTGGCGCGCCAAAATTGTATTTCAGCGAAGCTAAATGTGGAATTGATAATTGATAATTGATAATTGATAACAAAAAAAATGAATCTTGATTTTCTTGAATTTGAACAACCTATTGCAGAACTGGAAGCCAAAATTGAAGAGTTGCGTTGTGTTAGCAATGACACTGAAATCAACATTAGTGAGGAAATTGCGCGTCTGCAAACTAAGTGTGAAGAACTCACTGGAAAAATTTTCTCGACTTTAAGCGCTTGGCAGATTGCACAGCTCGCACGGCATCCACAACGGCCTTATTTACTTGATTATGTTAATTTGATCTTTACCGATTTTGAAGAATTACATGGTGATCGGCTTTTTGGTGATGATCAAGCTATGGTGGGTGGATTGGCACGGTTTCAAGATCGTCCGCTGATAATCATTGGTCAACAAAAAGGCCGTGATACTAAAGAAAAAATACGACGTAATTTTGGTATGCCACGCCCAGAAGGTTATCGCAAAGCTTTGCGTCTGATGAAAATGGCTGAGCGTTTTAAATTACCTGTTCTGACTTTTATTGATACACCAGGTGCCTATCCGGGGGTTGATGCCGAAGAACGGGGGCAAAGTGAAGCGATTGCCCGTAATTTATATGTCATGGCGAGTTTAAAAACGCCTATTATTTCCACAATCATTGGTGAAGGGGGTTCAGGCGGTGCTTTAGGAATCGGTGTCGGTGATAGATTATGTATGTTGGAATACAGTACTTATTCAGTCATCTCTCCCGAAGGGTGCGCCTCCATTTTATGGAAAAGTGCTGATAAAGCGCCAGAAGCGGCAGAAGCTATGAATCTCACTTCACAACGCCTTAAAGAATTGGACTTAATAGATGTCATCATACCTGAACCATTGGGTGGGGCACATCGTGATGTTAAGGCTATAGCACAGAATTTGAGTGCCGTATTGCAAGAAAATTTAGAAACCCTTGATCGACTATCCCTTGACGAGTTGCTAGAAAATCGCTATCAGCGTTTCATGCAATTTGGGCAGTTTGAGCAAGGGTAATACTGTAACGCATTCAATTTATTCCCCTTTATTGGCTAGACTGATGATAACTCACAAACTATGAACTGGTACGGCTTATACACCTTATTTGGCAAAGAAGTGTGGCGTTTTATGAAAGTCGGCACTCAAACTATCCTCGCGCCGGTTGTCACCGTGTTATTATATTTGCTCGTTTTTGTTTCAGTATTAGAAGAACATATCGAAGTCTATGAAGGCATCAGCTATACCGCCTTTTTGGTTCCTGGCTTAATCATGATGTCTGTCATTCAAAACGCTTTTGCTAACACGTCATCAAGTTTATTCCAATCCAAAATGACGGGTAGTCTCGTTTTTTTGTTACTACCACCTTTATCCAGTTTTGAATTTTATTTGGCTTATCTTGCCGCCTCAGTGCTGCGGGGGGTGTTTGTTGGGCTAGGTGTGTGGGTATCAACCTTGTGGTTTGTGGTGTTGCCTATTGACAGTCTGTGGGCATTAGTGGTTTTTGCCGTCTTAGGCAGTGCCATCTTAGGCACATTAGGATTGATTGCCTCACTTTGGGCAGACAAATGGGATCATATTTCTGCCTTTCAAAACTTTCTAATTGTGCCACTGATTTTTTTAAGTGGGGTATTTTATCGAATAGACACCTTACCCCATTTTTGGGAAAAAGCGTCTTACTATAATCCCTTTTTTTACATGATTGATGGATTTCGTTATGGTTTTTTCGGAGTCTCCGAGATCGACATCACTATCAGTTTAATGATTGTCAGCGTTTTTTGCTTCATTGTCAGCGTATGGTGTTTGTGGTTATTGCATATTGGGTATAAAATTCGTTATTGATATCAACAAATTGAAAGGCAATGTCACCTGATTGCTGGGCAACACGTTGCTCATCCTATAAAAACTGAAACTCATGTCTGCACAAGTTCAACCACAACAACATTATTACTCAGAAGAAGACTATTTAGATTTAAAGGAAGCAGCAGAGTACAAAAGTGAATATCACGACGGAGAGATTTTTATAATGGCAGCTATAGATGTTCAGAAAATTCATTTGCATCTGAAGGGCAAACGACAAGGGCTAGAATTGAAATCTTTCCCTTTCCAGATTTCACTGTCAGATATTTATGATCAAGTTGATTTTGAAAAAAGTAATAACGACAAAAATGGCTTATAAAAAAAGGCTTACCCCCTATCATACTCTGTGTTACTCTGTGAACTTTACGGGAGGTTCAAGTTTTTGCACGCAAAAACTTAAACCTCCAATCTTGAAATGACAAACTGTACTCAGGATGAATTGAATCCATCCTTTATTTATAAGCAATCAAAGCTTGTAACAGGGAAACATTATGGCTAATTCCAATTCTATCATGGTGATTTTCCCCTATCGCTATCAAGACATTTGGATGTTTGATGACGAAAAAGTGGGCCTGGTGCAAGAACCTTTTGTTGAAGGTATGCCGGAAATCATTGATCTGTTTGTTCAAAACATGCCGAATGCAGAACAAGGTTTCAAGCTGTTTTTTTCGGCTACACCTTTTCCGAGCTATCAAGCTGAACTCGTTTGGGTTAGAGAAGAATGTGGCGGCAACTGGTATCGTTGGGAAACCCATCAATTAGAAGGTTGGCTATGCCCTGCCTTATTCAAATACTTCCCAGAAGCACCACAATACATTTATTGTAAGGCAGAGCAAAGTTGTGCTATTGATGGGTGATTTTTATTCTTTCACCTCTAATCCAGATTGCATCACTCATTTGTTTATTCCTATTGAAGCTTCTATCAATACGATAAGATGTGCTATAAACACACACCTGCTGTTTGAATGTTTCGACTGATACAATGACATTCTGTAGCGAATCTCTGAATTTTTTATGATATAGGTTATAATAAACACTATTTTCACCGTAAAGGCGTAAAGGCCACAAAGGGACACGAAATTTATAATGAAATTTCAATTCACCTGCCTTTGGTTTCTAATCAATACAAAAATGTATTATAATCAATCATTTATATTTAAAGGTTCAATCAATTATTTCAATTAGGAACCACTATGCCAAATAAAAATAGTTACACCTACGAAGAATTACTGCAATGTGGACGCGGAGAACTATTTGGGCCGGGTAATGCACAATTACCCATGCCCCCTATGCTAATGTTTGATCGTATCGTCGATATTTCGGAAAATGGAGGTAGTGCGAACAAAGGACACATCATTGCAGAACTTGATATACATCCAGAACTGTGGTTTTTTAATTGTCATTTTCCCGGCGATCCGGTGATGCCAGGTTGTCTCGGCCTAGATGCCTTATGGCAATTGATTGGCTTTTTCTTAGGCTGGTTGGGTGGACAAGGGCGTGGACGTGCGCTGGGTGCAGGTGAAGTCAAATATAAGGGACAAGTGACCCCTAAAAATAACCGGGTGATTTACCGTATTAATATGAAAAGAGTGATTATGCGAAAACTGGTGATGGGTATAGGTGATGCCGTGATGGAGATTGATGGACGGGAAATTTATTTTGCTAAAGATTTACGTGTTGGTTTGTTTACTTCGACAGAAAAATTTTAAGAGGATAAAGCCGTGAAACGTGTTGTGATCACCGGGCTTGGCATTGTGTGCAGTATTGGCAATAACAAGCAAGAAGTTTTGGACTCTTTGCGTCAAGGATATTGCGGCATTGAATTTCATCAAGAATATGCTGATCTAGGCTTTCGCACTCATATTCATGGTGGTATTCACCTTGACGTGAATACCTTAATTGAGAAAAAAGTGAGACGCTTTATGGGCGATGCGGCCGCATTCAATTATGTTGCCATGCGCGAAGCGATTGCTGATGCGAATTTATCAGACAGTGATGTTTCTCAACCGCGTACTGGTTTAATCAGCGGTTCAGGTGGCGCGTCGCCCGCTAATCAAGTTTTAGCAACTGATCTATTGCGTAGTAAAGGCTTGCGTAAAGTGGGCCCCTATATGGTGCCTCGCACGATGGGGAGTACCACTTCGGCCTGTTTAGCAACCGCTTTTAAGATTAAAGGCATCAATTATTCTATCAGCTCAGCCTGTTCCACCAGTGCCCATTGTATTGGTAATGCTTATGAACAAATCCAAATGGGCAAACAAGACATAGTGTTTGCCGGCGGTGGTGAAGAAGTGCATTGGAGCATGACGCTGCATTTTGATGCCATGGGCGCATTGTCTTCTAAATATAACGATAGCCCAAAAACGGCCTCACGCCCTTACGACGCTACCCGTGATGGGTTTGTGATTTCAGGCGGCGGTGGTATCGTGGTTTTAGAAGAATTAACACACGCTCAAGCGCGTGGCGCTAAGATCTATGGCGAAATTGTTGGCTACGGTGCGACTTCAGACGGTTTTGATATGGTACAACCGTCAGGTGAAGGCGCGGTACGCTGTATGCAGCAAGCCTTAGAAAGCGTCCAAACGCCGATTGACTATATCAATGCCCATGGCACAAGTACGCCAGTTGGCGATATGCGTGAATTAGAAGCGATTAAACACGTTTTTTCTGACAAGATACCGCCTGTCAGCGCCACCAAATCTTTGACAGGACACGCTTTAGGCGCGGCAGGGGTTAATGAGGCGATTTATAGTTTGTTAATGATGGAAAACAATTTTATCGCTGCCTCAGCCAATATTACTGAACTTGATCCACAGGCAGAAGGCATACCCATCGTGCGTGAAAACAGGGAAAATGTCACACTTAACACCGTCATGTCTAATAGCTTTGGTTTTGGCGGGACAAATGCGTCTTTAGTGTTTCAACGATTTACAGGGTAAGGGAAAGCCAAGCATTACGATAATGTAGTGTGGGCAACGGTTTTTTGTTGCCCACCATT
>JAYQWI020000036.1:0-3544 GCA_035871815.2 Candidatus Parabeggiatoa communis | reverse complement strand
TGCCTTAAATACGAACCATACTTATACCGCGCCAGGCACTTATACCGCCACGCTGACTGTGAGCGATACAAGGGGTGCCTCAAGTCGGGCCCAAATCACGGTGACGGTTCGGAATGTCTTACCCACCGTTAATTTGAGTGCTAATCCCAATCCTGTCGGTATTTGTGATGCCACGCGTTTTACGGGAACGGCCACTGATACGGCCAGTGATCGGCTGACTCACCGTTTAGCTTTTGGTGACAATACTAATGCAGTTACCACTGTAACGGCCAATCATACCTATTCCGCTCCAGGCACTTACACGGCGACTTTAACCTCAACAGATCGCTTTAATGGTGTTGGCCGGGATAGTGTCACTGTAACCGTTAATAATACTGCCCCGACTGTCACGGCGAACGCCACTTCGACAGCGAATCCCATTCGCATTACTGATGTCGTTAATTTTAATAGCACCGTGACTGATCCAGATTCATGCGATACTCATACTTATCGTTGGGACTTTGGGGATGGCAGCAGCGCGACAACGCGCAATGCGACACATGCCTATACTGTTAAAGGGGATTACGATGTCACCTTCACGGCCACTGATCGGTTTGGCGGTGTCACCACTGAAAGACTGACAGTCAACGTTTTAGGTGCGCTACCTGTTGTTCGATTGGGAGAGGATATTGCCTTAGACGTGAGTCAATTGTTTAATTTCACGGGTTCCTTCACTGATACTGATGGTCAAGCAACCTATCGTTATGTGTTGAAATACGGCGATGGTAATACCTCTGTCGGTACAGCCTCCAGTGTTGGCAATATCACAGTAAGTCATGCTTTCAACGAATCAGGAGAATTCACCGCAACCTTAGAAGTCACCGACAATGATGGCAATACGGGCTCAGACAGCATGATTGTCAATGTCAGAGGGATTAATACTGATCCTTGCGCGACAGGTGTGGCTACAGTACGAAGCCGCTCACCTTGGGGTATGTGGAATCTGCCAAGTGCTTGGGATACGGGTAATGTACCGGGTGCGAATGATTGGGTACTGATTCAATCTAACCACCAAGTGATATTACCCACATCACATTCTTCTGCTACTACACGGCTCGAAGTAAAAGGGTTATGTATTAAGCAGAATGGGGTACTGCAAAGTCCATTTAACACATTGCTTACTCCACCCTCTTGGATACATCTTTATGCAGCGAGTGTCCGCAATCAAGGTACGATTTTGGGTATAAATGGCATTGATGCAAGTTTGGTTAATGGTACATACAAACGTGCGACCAGAAGCAGTAGTGTCAAAATGTTTGTTTACAAAATTACCAATGACGCAACAGGACAAATTATAAGTCGTCCAGCAGGTACTGATAAGCCCTATAAATACCTTCCCCACAGGAGTAGCTGGGATACAAAAGGGGGTAACGGTGGTCAGATAGAAATTTATCCAAATACCATGACTAACCTTGGACGTATTGAGGGTGGTAAAGGCGGTAACGCATACAATAATGCCTATACATATGCTCATGGTCGTAACGGTGGTTATGGTGCTGGTCACAATACACGTTTGGTTTACGGTTCTACAGATGGTGGTAATGGTGGCTTTGTACGTGTTTTTGCTACTAATATAGGTATGTCCAGTAACGCAGGACAATTTGTAGGTGGCTGCGGTGGTAATGCTTTTGGTTTAAGTGGTTCTGAAAGTCCGAATTATAGATATCATACAATACCCGGTAAAGGTGGTAACGTATCTGTTAATGTTGGTACCAATTCAGGTCGAATCAAAGGTTGTACAGGTAGTAAATCTTGGTGGGATCCAACCACTCTAAAAGCAACTAGCACAACAGTCATTGAAGGCACCGATCAAGTGATTATATTTGGCGGTGATAATTGGACGATGGATTTGCGTGAACTGACTGAAGGGGCTATTTCTGCGGCTGATACCATTATTATTTCTGTAGGTAAAGGGGGTATAGTTGATTTACCTGAAGCCAGCAGTGGCAAAGTGTTTAAAGCCGGTACCAAGATTGAGATTTTTGCCGAGCAGATTCGTATGGGCGGAACCGTCTTAGAAGCTGATGAAGTTGAAAATGCCTTGACCGCTTTAATGGATACACCGAGCATTACTGTTGGTCCTCCTAAGATTCTCTACAATGTAGAATTATCTTATGCTAACCATTTAGTTGATGAACCCAATACGACTATACCTGTCAATCTAACTGTACTTAATGGTGGTCCTACTGAGGATACTTACACTGTTAGTTTGACTGATTCGGCTGGTTGGGAAATAACCACTTTACCAGAGACAATCACCGTTAATAGTATGCGCCGCGGTGAATTAGTCTTTGATGTCACACTTCCTGAAAAACGTGGTGAAGAAGATATTATCACGATTACGGTTACCTCGCAGAACGATGCCAAGGTACAAGAAATTGCTGAGATTCGTGTGAGTGTCACGGAAAAAGAAGTGATTACGCCGCGTGGTGATGAAAAAGCCGATATTGCTGTTATTGTCGATAACTCTAGCACAATGGCTGGGGAACTTCTTATGGTTTCCAATGCACTAGATGCTTTTCTTGATACTTTAGGTGGTGAAATGCCAGCTATGGAAGAGGGAGTTACAGCAGAGGAAGTTGAAAACCTGACTGAAGAGGAATTTGAGAATTTGTTGGATGGTGTTGACGTAGGTGAAGAAGTGGATACCCCAAGTGTTGAGTTGCTAACTTTCAATGACGATGTTATTACCCGTGTTGTAACTCACAACATAGGGGAAGTCATTGGTCGTATTCGCAGTATCCAACTTTCGGGTGGCGATGATTGTCCAAACGCCTCGGTTGCCGCGATAGAATCGGCTTTGGAAAACATCAACCCCAACGGTCAAATCTTTATCGCAACGGCTTCTCCACCGCATAAAGACGCAGCCGCTGCCATTGCTAAGGCACAAGAACTCGGTGTCAAAGTCCATGTGATCTTGACAGGCAGTTGTGGTGACGAAGCCGCTGATAAGGCGCTTTATAAAGCTATTGCGGATGAGACGAAAGGTACGTTTAATTGGTTGCCTAGAGGGCTTATCAATCCTGAAGTCTTGAATGTTGAGGAAATTATCAGCACGGTTGTTAAAGATGCTTTCACCGAAGTCATGCTAACGGATGATGAGACTAGCGGAGCGGCTGGCGGCGAAACCGGTGGTGAAACCGGTGGCGAAACTGGCGGCGAAACTGGTGGTGAAACTGGCGGTGAAACTGGTGGTGAAACTGGTGGCGAAACCGGCGGTGAAACTGGCGGCGAAACTGGCGGTGAAACCGGCGGTGAAACTGGTGGCGAAACCGGTGGTGAAACTGGCGGTGAAACCGGTGGTGAAACTGGTGGCGAAACTGGTGGCGAAACCCCTGTTAAAACTGAAGAATACACCGCATCTGGCACACTCCTCAATGAACTTGGTGAAGCCATAGTCGGTGCCACGATACAAGTCGCTGACAAACAAACGCTGACTAATTCGGCAGGGAATTGGGCCATCACAGGCTTGCCAGAAGGCACACACCAAACCACAATGACTTTA
>JAYQWI020000035.1:0-11230 GCA_035871815.2 Candidatus Parabeggiatoa communis | reverse complement strand
GGTTGTGCTATGGCTAACGTGGCAAACATCAATGATATTGTTATAGAAAAGAAACTAAAAAAAGGTTTCATTAATTGCCTCCTGGTTGTGAGATGTGATTTTTGAATGGATATATTAAACCTTATGTTTAAGCTAGTTTTTTAGAACGAATTGCTCGAACAGTTTAACACCAGTTTCTTTCTCTATTTTTGAGAGGCGTTAATAACGAGGGGCGTATTATACCTATAACAACAAGGATTGTATATAAGAAAGGATTTCAACCGGGTGGCCCACGATCTAATCCAATCCCTGTAGTTACAATAGACAATCAATATACAATCCCTGTAGTTACGACTGGCCCACGTTCTAATCCATTTCACGCAAAAGTTTTTGCGTGAAATATTATATACAATCCTTGTCGTTAACATTTATGGCAAATTGGCATACCAAAGTAAGGCCCATTCATGAGGCCCTATCGCTGTACGGTTTAGCATACCCGTGCGTAAATCGCTCATCACCCCTCCCTTTTCCGAAAGCACGTAATTGCGAATAATGGGTAACGTTTTACGGCTTGCTTGGGGTTCTGCATGATTAACGAATTGATTTTCTTCTTGTTTTGTTTGATCCCCTTTAATGGCTTCGAGGCTAACTTGAATCGGTAATGCGTTAGCATTCGCGGGGTGAAACAGATGAATACCCACTTCGCGCTCTAATAAGCGGTGTAAACGGGGCCCTTGAATGTGTAAGTGACGACAGCTTTTTTGGGTTTCTGGTAGACATTTGGATTCTAGCCCTAGCGCGTCTAAACCTGAATGATAGGCCTTTTGTAAGTAACTTAATTCCTCCTCTCCACATAAGTGTACTCGCGACTGTAATGTCATTTGTAAAGCTTCATACTGGTTCTGTTCTATCCCTTGACTGAAAAAACTTAAAAAGGTCGTTTTCATTAACACATTGATCCAGTTGCTGTTGGCATCTCGAATCAATTTCGGCGCGATGACATACATTTCTTCTAAGTAATCACGAATGTCTTGATGGGCATACATTTCAGCAACGTTCAGGTATTGTTCTCCTGTCCAATTGATTTGGAAGGGGATGGATTGACTTGTGTTGGTAAAACGAGTTTCGTTTGGATCACGCGCCGTTTCTATTGCCCAAAGAATCTCTTCTAATTCTTCTTTGATTTCAAAAGCAAGTTCTTGCAAGGTTAAGAGTAACCGCATTTTGTTGGAGATGGCGATCTGTTCAAGACTCTTTCCTTCACTATCCCGTAGCTTATAAAGTCGTTCCCTTAATTCAGAAACGCTTTCGAGTAGTTGGCTTACGCCGTTGGGTGTCAATGTTTGTTGCGTGAGCGCAGAAACGCTTTTGTCTTGTGATACTGGCGCTAGGGCCGTTATACAGGGCTGTAATCGTTCCTTGATCCATTTAATCTCTAACAAAATCGGTTGCGTTGCTGTCAATCCGACTAATTGCGTTGCGGCTAATGCGGTCAAATCGCGTTCAATCGCCCGTTTGATGGCGCGTCCACCTAGTACCGCATCAAATCCCCGTTCCGCGACTTCGATTAAGGCTTGTTCGTCAATATTGAGGATGGTGGTGCGACGCACAAAGCCATCCCGTTGTAATAACTCGTTCAGTTGTAGGCGCGTAATGGCAACGGCATCTTGTCGTTCTAGCGATTTAAAAACGACGATGCGATCAAGACGATTCAATAATTCTGGCCGAAAAAAGTCTTCAACGGCAGCACGATAGCTACTGGCTTGATTTTGTTTGTCTTGTTTGACAAAACCGAGATGGCGGCTGGCTTGTTCTGCGCCCAAATTGGAGGTCAAAATAATAATCGTATTGGTAAAATCAGTGGTGCGCCCTAAAGCGTCAGTGAGTCGCCCTTCGCCGAGTACTTGTAACAGTAAATCATGTATGGCCGGATGCGCTTTTTCGATTTCATCTAATAGCAAAACACTGAAAGGTTGATGACGCACTTGGGTTGTCAATAAACCATCTGGACGCGCCCAATTGCCAATCAAGCGGCCGACATCCGCATCCGTCACAAATTCATTCATGTCTAACCGTATTAACTGCGATTCATCCGTAAATAAATAACGAGTGAGTACCTTGGCGGCTTCTGTTTTACCGACACCGGTGGGCCCGATGAACAGTAAAGTGGTTAAGGGTTTTTTCGGATCTTGTAGGCCCGCTTTGATGGTTTGTATCACTTCAACCAGTGACGTGATCGCTTCTTGTTGACCAATCAAGTGGGCAGAAAGGGCTTCTTGAACCTCTTCAAAGCGTAACGTTTTTTGACGATCCAGTATATCCGTACTGATGCGACTGATTTCGCTAACGGCAGTTTCCACTGTGGCAATATCGACTTTGCCATAACGATGTTTAGCCGCTAACCGTTCAATAAAACTGACGATATTACCCGGTCGAGCTGTACTTCGCAGTAAGGAATGGGTTAAGGCAAAAATGCGCTCTATGGCTTCATTATCAATTTCGCATTCATGCACTTGTTCCAAACGAGCGCGTTCTTTAAGGGCAATACGGGCAGCGTCAGCGATACTCGGTTCTTCAAGACGAAAGACTTGACATAAATCGGCAAAACGGCGGTCGGTTTCCATGACGACATTCCATTCTTCTGGACTCGCTTCGGCAATAAAGGTAAGTGCCCGTTGTTCCAGATAAGGTTTGAGTACATCGCTGAGTGTGAGCGAATCTTGGGCACTTTTACCAATACGGAATAAGGCGATGAGATTATCGATAAACAAGCGTGGACGGGCGTTCGCTAGGCTCTTAGGTTTGCCTTTGATGATATATTCCAAGATAGATTCAAATCGCCGTTGCCACATGCCCACAATGCTCATGCCAGCAATCACCCGATTGGGATCAAGATGCCAAATCGTGGCAGCAGCAGAATGGGGATGGTTTTCTTGTTCTTGCAAATAACGATAAAACGTTTCTTGTAAGACAGTGGTGCGCCCACAGCCAGGCCGCCCTATAATCACTATAGCTGTCATGCTTGAACCGAAAATCAGTTTGCTGAGTCTGTCCACCACAGATTCACGTAACGTGGCGCGCTGTAACTGGTTAGGATAATGATCACGCCAATTGGAAGCCACGCGAGCGAGTTCTGTTTCGCCTGAAAAATGTTGTTGTTGTCCAGATAAAGAAGCAAACCAGGTGTCTATTTTTTCTTCAAAAGGAAATTTGGCTTGTTTCACAGTCACTTGCAAGGAAACGTTGGTCACAAATTCAGAACCCGTCGCATAGTAGCCATTAGGCTTGAAGTTGTTAGGATCATTTTTACGATCCTCTTGCAAGCGATCATATATAATGCTGTTTAATTGTTCTGCGAAACTGCCATATTCAAACAGATTATCACTGACGATAGCAAAAAAGTTGTTAAACTCGGGTAAAAATATAATTTGATGATTTTTAAGGAAAAAACGCACCACGGCAAAATCACCAAATATCATATAGCTGCCAAGAGAAAAACAGAGTTTTTTGATTTCAAACTTTAATTTAGGATTGAAAGCAAACCACAATAATTCATCAATCGTTTCCCGGCTCGTTTCAAAAGCTTGAAATTGTCGGCGCACATCTTTGATCAGTAGTTCGACAGCATCGCGAAAGCGTTTAGCGGTACGACAAGGGGTATCTGAAAATAAAGGTCGTAAGTGGTAACCTTTTTTTGAAGGGGTAACGAGGATAGGAAATTCGAGGGGAACAGTAGGCATATCAGTTATTGGTTGTAGGGTGGGCAACGTATTGCCCAGCCATTAGTTTTTTAGCGGCTCGTTCATTCAATTCACCTGCAAATCGCGAGACAATATAGCCTTGACGATCCACAACGACGGTAAAGGGTATCACCTCAATGGTGTTACCAAAGGCTTTTGATAAAGCCAGGCCTTGTTGATTAAATAATATAGGATAGTTGATACCCAGAACGGTTGCAACTCTTTTTACAGAGTCGAGTTCATCACGTACTGCAATGCCAATGAATTGTACGCCTTGTTTAGCGTACTCGTTTTGTAGCCTGATCAAGATCGGCATTTCTTTAAGACAGGAACGACACCAAGTTGCCCAAAAATTGATGACAACGAGTTTTCCATCCCATTCTGCATGGCTACGTTTTTTTCCGGTGATATCAGGCAAGACGAAATCAGGACGACGTTCATTCTGTTTTAATTCGGGTAGGCCGGGTAATGATACGGGTGTGTAGCTGTGTAGATAGTATTGATATCCAGCAATGATTATCAGGAAAATGAATGACCCAATGACAATATGAAGATTAGGGGATTTCATAATGAGTATATAGAACGACTTGAATTGGAGTTCACACTTTAGTTTGAATAGCTTACCACCTATCAGTTTTCGTAGAGACGCGATGCCTCGCGTCTCTGTTTCGAGGCTTGCCCTAGCATGAGACGCGAAGCATCGCGTCTCTACAATGGAAACAATCCCTTATGGTTTGAATAGGGAATTTTCGTTCCAAATTTATTTTGCGAAGGCCTGGCAAACTAAAGTTTGCACTCAGAGCAAACTTATTATATTTTGAGTATAAATTAATTGCGGCTGCTAAACCACACTTTTAATTGATTCATATTGATATGGGTTTGCCCATAAGGGTTTTTTATGCGGTCGAAAAATCTTAACCGAGTCTTGCGTGCCTTGGCACGAGAGGGGCTTGATGTGACTTACCATAATCACATTTATACTGTTCGTTTGAATGATTCGCCTGATGAAATCGCTGCGGAAGTGCTACTGCCGGATGATTTCCCTATAGAGGCTAAGGCTTTGAGGCAATTGGCTCATTTGGCGAGTGTGCGTCATCCGGCCGGGGGAAGGGTTAATAAATGTTGTGCGACGCCTGATTTTCATCCCGGTGAGGGTGGGGTAGCGATTGGTTCGGTGGTGGAAACAAAAGGCTTGCTGATTCCAGCCGCAGTAGGTAGTGATATCAACTGTGGTATGCGTTTACATGTTGCGGATTTATCCCTTGAGCGTTTTATGACAAAACGTGATCAATTCGTTGAGTTGATGAAGGGTAACTATTTCTTGGGTACGCGCGATGTGACGATGAACGTTAAAACGGCTCAGGCCCTTTTTCAGTATGGTATTCCTGGTTGGCTGGATGCGATGCTGGATAGGCCGATGGGCGATATCATTGATTCTGATCTCAATCAGTTAGTTTTGGAAATGGATCGTGTTTATTTGGGGGGTTCTCTCAATGGCGCGATGCAATGGGTACCGGAAAAATGGGTTTCTAAAACGGGGCTGATACGTGATGGTGGGTTGGCGACTATTGGTGGCGGCAATCATTTTGTTGAAGTGCAAGTTGTTGAAAAGATAGCAGATCGGGCGATAGCTTATGCTTGGGGCATCAAAGCGGGCCAATTGGCTTTTATGATTCATTCAGGTTCACGATTGGTGGGTAAACACATTGGTACGCTTTGGCTAAAACGCGCTGAAGCGGCGTGGCCTCAAGGTTGTCCTTATCCAAAATCTCGTCTTTTTCCCTTGTCTGATCCTGATTTGATTAAGGCGTATTTGCAAGCAGAAGCGACAGCGGCTAACTATGGTTTTGTGAATCGGCTGTGGTTGGCTGAATTATTGCGATTGCGTTTACGAACAGTTTATGGCGATATCGAAGCGCCGTTGATTTACGATTTGCCGCATAATCTAACGTTGTCAGAGGGGGCAGGGTGGATTACTCGAAAGGGCGCTTGTCCTGCGCATACGGGACAACCCGTCATTATTCCCGGATCGATGGGCACACCATCTTACCTGTTGATTGGAAAAGGCAATCCAGATTTTCTGTGTTCCGCCTCTCATGGTGCTGGGCGATTGCGCTCACGTTTTGAACTGAACAGAAAAGGGGCTGATAAAAGTGAAGCCGCATTAGGATTAACGGGGGTTGATTGTATTACCTTGCGAGCGGAGCGTCGAATTGAGGAAGCCCCTGCGGCCTATAAACCGATTCAGCCTATCATTGATATTCAAGTGGCTGCTGATATGATCAGTGTCGTGGCCCATCTCAAGCCTGTTTTGACTTTTAAGGCGTAATATCAATTAATTGAACGTCTTCGCCCTTTTGAAATTATTGAACTGAAAATTTATAGCGATGTAAATGTAGGTAGGATCGTTCGTAGAGATGTCCTGCGTCTCTACGAGCGATCCCACCTTCCCGCTGAAAATCAACCTTGTTCTGAGAAATTTCAATGATGAAAATTATCCATCGCTTTATTCGGCTTTGTGTGGGTATTTGATTTAACCGCAAATCCCTTATCGTGGCTTTCTATTCTCGCTACAAGTGATCAAGTTCATAGAGAGTCATAAAATTTCTTTTTGGTTACGCCGGCTTGTCTAGCCATTGAACTAATGATAAATTGGCTAAACGGTGCTTTGGGACAATCTACGGTCACTTTATAACGTTTTCCATCACTATCCTTTATCCATTGTTCGTGTGATGTACCGCCTCCTTCCTTGGCTCTTCTCTTGAAACCCAGATTTTTTAGGATAGTTTTAACCTGTTCACAAGTGAGTGGGGGATAATGAGAGCTCATATTCTCACCTGATTATACGGTGTTAAAGGCAAGGGTTCTTTGAAGAGATGATATAACCCCGTTTTGGCGTGTATAAAACGAAACCTAAAGACATAATAATAATACTTGAGCCATTCAAATAGAGGGGCCTTGCGAGTAAGCAACTGTTCAGCATAGCCTTTATCTTCCCCGACAAGTGCGTCAAAAACATACTCTTTAATCATGCTTTCAAGTTTTGTTTTGGCCTGTTCAAAGGTATCTGCTTGAGCGGCTAAATCAAAATCAAGGCAAAAAGCTATCCATTGCCCTTCATGATGCCTTGCATAACCTCTTAATATTAACGTGTTTATCTTCATTGTAGCAATCTCTGCACGGGTTAAAAATAAATTGTTCCCAATTTTTGAACCTTGGTTTATCAGAATTGACTTTTCTGAACAAGCATCAGTATTCTAACTTTTTTAAATTTCAAATGACAAATGATCTAATCAAATCGTCGTTATGAAAAAGTTGATCTATTTTTGTGCTTGGAGTGCAAACGCAAGAGACGCAAGAGACGCTTCGATTTTTTAGCGTCTTTAGCGTCTTTAGCGTTTATTTATTTTTCAATTGCGAGTTCAGCTAAAGCATTCGACATAAAACTCACATAAAAGCATGTCCACCACTGCCCATTATTGAGGTGATGCCCATGGTGATAAAATAACCACCAACAACGAGCCAAATAAACATGGTTAATGCGGCATAAATCGGTTTCATGCCGACTTCTTTAAATTTGGCGAAGTTGGTAGACAGTCCAAGGGCGGCCATTGCCATTGTTAACATTAAGTCATCAATGAAGATAATTGATTTGACGACTTCTGTTGGCAACAGTTGGAGTGAATTGAAACCGGCAACGGCTAGAAATCCGACGGCAAACCAAGGAATGACCAGTTTAGTGCTGCCCTTTTCGTCTGGCGATGCTGAACTTTTGGCTAAATACCAGCCCAAAATGATCAGAAAGGGGACGAGCATAATCACTCTGCCCATTTTGATAATGACGGAGGTGTCACAGGAAACCATGCCGCATGATACGCCAGCGCCGACGACATGCGCTACTTCGTGAACGGTGGCACCCACGTAAATGCCATAAGCCGCTATATCCATACTCCCGAGTAGGCCGGAATTAAATAGGACAGGATACAAAAACATGGAAATGGTGCCGAATAAGACGACTGTTGAGACGGCAATCGCGCTTTTATGGGCTTCGGCTTTGACAACTGGTTCCGTCGCAAGCACTGCGGCGGCCCCGCAGATGGAAGCCCCAGCTGCGGTTAAAAATGAGGTTTGTTTGTCCAGTTTGAGCAGCTTGATGGCGACTATCGCACCAATGAAAAAAGTCGAGACGACCATAATCAAATCGACGGTTAAGCCTGGCAGGCCAACGGCCATAATTTGTTGGAAGGTGAGTCGAAAGCCGTAGAGGATGATAGCGCCTCTTAAAATGAGTTTGGCGGAAAAGGTAATCCCCGGCATCCATGACTCAGGAAAGTGGCTTTTCAGAAAGTTGCTATAAACCATGCCCAGGACGATGGCGATGATTAAGGGGCTGATTTCCAAATCTTGGAAAATATGAAAGGTTTGCTTGAGATAAATCGCGGCCATCGCGAACAAGGCAACAAACCAAATACCATTTAAGGTATCTTTGTAGTTTTCTTTGGAAAAAAATGACATGAATGAGGATTCCTTTTAAAATGCTTTGATTCAGAATGAGATTGGACTGCGGCAACTCTAAAAAATTAATATACCACCGATGGATGGGGCAACCACAGGATTGCCCCGCCTTCAAATAACAAGACCCTCACAAAACTGAAAATCTTTCACTTTGATAACCATCATTTCTCAAAAGCTATGGCACCGCTGCCGCATTGGCGATAGCATTTAATACCTTGCCTACTTTTGTGATGATTTCAGCACAGGACTCACTGATTCCATGACGATTGGCAAGGTATTGTGGATCAGTGTAGGTAATCCAAACTTGCCCTGTGTTGTTTTCCCAAATTAAGGCCTTTTGGGGCAGATCGATACCTGTCGTTTGCTGACATTGCATAAGCGGGGTTCCCACCTTCGGATTACCAAAAAGGAGTAATTCTGTGGGATTTAACTTCAAATTAGCAGCCTTAGCACCGTCTGCATGATTAATTCTATTAAAAAGTTTCAAGCCTTTTTTATTCAAGATGGACTCAAAACGATTGGCGACTTCTTCAACACTACCTTGGCTACTTTCAATACTGATTAAACCATTGTTGGTAGAACAACCGACTAATGGTACAAGTAATAAGGGGAACAGACAGGTGATTAACCCTTTACGCATTTTAAAATCTCCTAATAAAACAGTGGGAATGGTGGGCAAAAAAAACCCGTTACCGGCCCCCTACAAGAAAAACGGATAATTGATTTTTTGGATAGACTAAAGCCAAATCACGGCTTCGTTAAGGCGAACTGCGATTTTCTCCAATGGTTCCTCTGGTAGGCCGACAATGGCGAGATTACCCCATGCTGCTGAGAATAGAATACTTTTTAATTTACCGTGGCTAAAGGTGTGATACCCCGTTAATTGGCTGTCGCGGATAAATAAAACATTAACGGGGCCTTTTGTCCCAGTCAAAACAATATGGGCACTGGCATAATCTTGGATAGTTAATAAGTTACAAAAATTAACGGGGCCAATATCGCTGCTTAGTTTGGCTCCGATGGCTTGAAACATAGCACGCACTTCGTCAGGTGGCACTTCGTCATTCATCAGAAAGGCATGTGGCTCATTTTCAATATAGGCTATCACCTGTTGCTGTAAAACATTGCTTTGCCACCACAGGCTGCCAACCAATAAGCCTATCGCTAACACAAGGCTTGCTGCTAGGGCATAAATGGAATAGTGAAACCACTGGGAGGCGAGTTGGGAAGGGGTATAGCGTTTCAAAAACTTGAATAGATGCCCTGTTTTCCTTTCATCAGAACCCACTGGGGTTGGCAAACGCTGATCGGCACTCGGTATTGTCTGCCGGTGCAAAATACGTTCAGTCAGCCCAGCGGGTGTTTCTATTTTCATCGCCTCAACCAAGGTTTGCTCAAACCGCATCATATCGTCAGCAAAATCGGCACACGCAGAACAAGCCTGTTTATGGCGCAAAAAGTCTTGCTGCCGATAAGTGGGATTGAGAGTACAGTATTGACGAAATGTTTGACAATTCATTTGTTTTCAGTACCTTGCAAAGTATCGCGGAGTTTTTGGCGAGCACGATGTACGCGGGTCATAACGGCACCCGTTGATAAATCCATTTGCTGAGCGATTTCTTTAATGCTGTACCCACCGATCACTTGCAATATCAAGGGTTCTCGGTACTCATCGGGCAGTTTTGCGAGTGCTTGACGCAACACAAAAGCTTCAGTGCTGGTGTCGTAATGCCCTTTGGCCGCTATTTGGTCATGATCCAATGTTTCTATTTCAGGGCAGTAACGTTCATAGCGACGGGCATTTTCTCTTTTAACAATCGTAAACAGCCAACTTTTAGCCGCATTATCATCGCTAAGTTGATCTAAATATTTCCAGACTCGTGTGAAGGTTTCCTGTACCAATTCTTCTGCTGTATCCTGATCTCCGCACAACCAAAAAGCATAACGAAATACATCCTTCGCCCAAGTTTTGACGAGTGTCTCAAAGCGGACTTGCCGCTTATCAGACTGTTTCATACCCGTTTTTCCTCACTCTATTGGAATAACCAGGCATTATTAAAACATCATTTCTTATGAAAAAAAAATAAAAGTAGGGGCAATCCCAGTTGATGGGCCCATAAAACCAATTCTATGAACACATCTTGTGAGGTGACGCTCATTTTAATAAGACCAAAGCTAATCCTAAAATCTTTCAGGGCCTGCAAAAATAATTGATGTGCTAAGACATCATTATCATTAAAAAAGCCATTAATTCAACGGGCGCATTCCAAAAAAAAGGGTCATTATCAATCTTGCCTTCGCAAAATAAATTTTGCACTCCAAGAACGCAAAATAAATTTTGCACTCCAAGAACGCAAAATAAATTTTGCACTCCAAGAGACGCAAAATAAATTTTGCACGAAAATCGGGCTGCTGGGTGGGCAAGGTGTTGCCCACCAATCCGCTCATTTATCTATTATCACCCAAAACCCAACGATCATTAAAAATGCAATGAATTCAAAGAGTGTGATGATAATCAGTGTGTAAGCAATTCGCCGCGCCATGGGTTTCATGGATTGCCAGAGGGGCATAGTCCAGCGGTAGGGTGGAAACCAGGCCCAACGTTGCCAGTTGTGTAGGTAGCGGTATAATTCTTGGCCCCAAGCTTCTAAACTCCGATCAACTTCTGCTAAGCGTTGTGTACGTTCTGCCTCTGGTAATCCACTATAATCATCAATAATCACAAGCACTGTGCTTTTCAAGTCAGTTTCAGTTTCAATATTAATCAGTGTCGCGGTTTTCAATCCGGTTGTGTAGGTGATTTTGAAACCGTCATCGGTTTCGTTTAACTGCATTTCAGTGGCGATTTGTTGTCCATTGCTGAGGTTTTTGGCTTGTAAAGCGTAGTGGTTAGGGCCAAGTTGTCGCCATTGTGCAAATTCTAATAGGGGATTGATGCGATAGAAACGTTCTAAGTCGCGACAAAATTCACGTAATTTCTGTATTGATAAGGGTGT
>JAYQWI020000034.1:0-5280 GCA_035871815.2 Candidatus Parabeggiatoa communis | reverse complement strand
CGACGTATCAAGAATGATTTGCTCACTTCTCTTGTTAGTATTATGTCCATTGCCATGGGTCAGTATTTTGCAGCCGCCCTCGAAGCCTGGGTTTATCACTTTGGCTGCAAAATGATAAACAAAAGTCAAGATACGTCTACCCAAATGCTCACCAATGTTTTTGCACAACAACCCAACAAGGTATGGCTTTTAAAAGACAGGCAGGAAATCGAAACGCCCCTCGAATCGCTTAATATTGATGATATTGTCGTCGTGAAGGCTGGTGATATCGTACCCATTGATGGCACCATCAGCGAAGGTATGGCCATGATTGATCAACATGCTTTGACTGGTGAAGCCATGCCAGCAGAAAAAAGTATTGGTGATCTGGTGTTTGCAGCCACAATCGTCGTCAGTGGCTGTATTTATATCAAAGTTGAAAAAACGGGGGTTGAAACCACTGTTGCGAAACTCGGTGAGATATTAAGTCACACGGCCGATTTTAAAACGAGTCTTCAGTTGAAGGGAGAAAAATGGTCGGATAAAGTGGCGATGCCTTTGATCAGTCTGAGTGCCTTAGCTTCACCGCTGTTAGGTGCGTCATCAGCAACCGCTATCCTGTACAGTGCCCCTACTAACACGATTAGAGTAATAACTTCACTTCAGACGTTTAACCATCTCTCCTTGGTATTGAATAAGGGCATTTTAATCAAAGATGGACGTGCGCTCGAAGAATTAACCCAGATCGATACTGTATTGTTCGATAAAACGGGGACTTTGACCACTGGAGAGCCTGAAGTGGGAGAAATCATTCGCTGTGACAACATAGAAGAAGATGAAATCTTAAGCTATGCTGCCGCCGCGGAACAGAGACTCACGCATCCCATAGCCCGTGCCATTGTTAAAAAGGCTGAGGAGCGGCATCTCAACTTGCCTGATATATCCGATGCTAACTATAAAATCGGTTATGGTGTGACAGTCAGTTTTAACAATCTGATCATTAAAGTGGGGAGTGCTCGTTTTATGACTCTGGAAGGAATCGCCCTGTCATCAACAATAGAAGAAGCGATCAGAGATTCACAGGAAAAAGGTGATTCCTTAGTGATGGTGGCTATCAACGATGAACTGAAAGGCGCAATTGAAATGCAGTCTAAAGTGCGCCCAGAAGTGGAACAGATTATCACAGGTTTACGACAACGTGGCATCCAACAGATTGCCATTGTCTCTGGCGATCATAAACAGCCTACCCAAAAGTTGGCGGAAACACTGGGCATGGATAACTATTTTTATGAAGTGCTTCCCCAAGACAAGGCCAGTCTGGTTGAACAACTTCAGAAAGCGGGTCATAAGGTTTGTTTTGTCGGGGATGGCATCAATGATGCGATTGCCATGAAAAAGGCGAATGTGTCGATTTCATTACGGGGTGCCTCATCCATTGCGACTGATATGGCTCAAGTGGTGTTAATGGACGGTACACTGTCTCGCCTTTGCGATATTTTTGACATTTCAAAACAATTGAATACCAACTTAGAACACAGTTTATTGTTTTGGGCAGGATACGGGGTATTTAATCTCACCGCCGCTTCTTTATTACGTTTCGGCATTTTGAAATCAACACTTGTTTTTTGCATGGTTTTTGGGCTTGGAGTCGGTCATGCGATGCTCCCCTTAAGACAACTTGAACAGGAAAAAGGAAAATCTGATTGACGGCACTGGGGTCGTTGAGTAGAGACGCACGGCCGTGCGTCTCTTCATGCGCCCCTTCACGACTTTTCAAAAAATATTTAATAATTTCAATGCGATAATCAAGATGGCTAATAATAGAACAAAGCGAATCATTTTATCGCCTTTTTTCACCGAGAGTTGGGCAGCCCACCAGCCGCCAAATGCGTTGCCAGCCGCTAAACTTAAGCCTAATACCCAATCAACATGCCCACTCCAAATAAAAATGCCTAAAGCGGGTACGGTGTAAATAAAAACGATGAAGACTTTGTGCATATTCACAACGACTAAATGACACCTGACTAAGTGAAATAAGGCTGCCATTAATAAAAAACCGACCCCGACTTGAATAAACCCGCCATAAAACCCTATCCCTAACATCGCAGGATAAACTAACCATTTTCGCGTTTTACCCTCTTCCACTAATGCTAGTGTTCGTTTTTCAGGTGCGAATATCATAGACAAAACGACACCAATCAAGACGATGGCTAAAATACGTTCAAACCACTGTTCATCTATTTTAATCGCGACAATCGCGCCGATAATGCCGCCCGGTATCGTCCAAAGTGCCAGTTTAAAACTGCTTTCAAACTCATGAAGCTTTTGTTGGCGAAAAGATAATATCGCAAAAATATTTTGGACCAAAATAGCAACGCGATTCGTGCCATTAGCTAAGGTACTATCTAATCCTAAAAAAATCAAAGCCGGCAAAGTTAAAGCCGAACCCCCACCGGCCATGACATTCAATATCCCAGCAACAGTTCCAATTGCAAATAGCATTAAACTTGATAAGTATTCCATTCATTTAACCTGATAATTTATTTTGCGAGATTTTCGTTCCAAATTTATTTTGCAAGATTGGAGTGCAAAATTTATTTTGCGCGATTTTCGTTCCAAATTTATTTTTCGAACGAAGATGAGCGAAGAGAGTGGACACAATATTTAACCGTATTCAGTATATAATATAAAAACAGAGTGATAAGTGATAACTGATAACTGATAACTGATAACTGATAAAAATGAGGTTTAAATATGAAAGCGCAAAGCGCCAATACAATGACTCCTTCTGATGAGAAGGCTTCTCAAAACGATTTTATTCGTCAAATTATCGCTGATGACATCAAAGCGAATAAACAGGCTGGTCAAGTCGTGACTCGTTTTCCGCCTGAGCCTAATGGTTATTTGCATATTGGTCATGCTAAGTCGATTTGTTTAAATTTTGGTATTGCTACCGAACAGCCTGGCAGACACTGTTATCTCCGTTTTGATGATACCAATCCCAGTAAAGAGGATATGGAATATGTCGAATCCATTAAAGCGGATGTGCAGTGGCTCGGCTATGATTGGGGCGAGCGATTACGTCATTCGTCGGATTATTTTGATCAATTGCATGAATATGCCATCGCCTTGATCAAAATGGGTAAGGCCTACGTTTGTAGCTTAACCAATGAAGAAATCAAGGATTATCGCGGTACTTTGCGTGAACCGGGGAAAAATAGCCCTTATCGTGATCGTTCTGTTGCTGAAAATCTGGCCTTGTTTGAACGCATGAAAGCGGGAGAATTTGGCGAAGGTGAACAAGTTTTACGGGCTAAAATTGATATGGCTTCGCCTAATCTGAATATGCGCGATCCGGTGATTTATCGCATTAAACATTTACCGCACCAGATGACGGGCGATAAGTGGTGTATTTATCCGATGTATGATTTTACCCATTGCCTGTCAGATGCGATTGAGGGCATTACGCATTCACTGTGTACTTTGGAATTTGAAGATCATCGCCCGTTATATGATTGGATATTGGATACCTTAGAAACGCCGTGTCATCCACAACAGATCGAATTTGCCCGCTTATCGCTGAATTATACCGTGATGAGTAAGCGAAAATTACAAGAATTAGTTCAAAATAACCATGTTAGCGGTTGGGATGATCCCCGTATGCCCTCCTTGAGTGGGATGCGAAGACGGGGTTATACACCTGAATCTATAAGAGACTTCTGTGATCGCATTGGTATCACCCGAAAAAATACCCAGATTGAAATGGGGGTATTGGAAAACTGCATTCGCACTGATTTAGAGACTAAAACGGCTAGAGTGATGGCCGTGTTAAGGCCTCTACGTGTGGTGATTGACAATTATCCAGCAGATCAAGTGGAACAGTTAGAGGCCCCTTATCATCCGACTGATCCGAGTTTCGGTTCTCGTCAACTGCCTTTTTCACAGGTTTTATATATTGAACAGGATGATTTTCGGGAAGTCGCGCCGAAAAAATTCTTCCGTTTAGCACCAGGGCGTGAAGTGAGATTACGTTATGGTTATTTCATCACTTGTCAAGATGTGCTTAAAAATAAAAACGGTGATGTGGTTGAAATACGGTGTACTTACGATCCTGAAACCCGCGGCGGCGCAACGCCGCCTGATGGCCGTAAAGTGAAGGGCACCTTACATTGGGTTTCAGCCTCTCATGCGATCACGCCTGAAGTGCGCTTGTATGATCGTTTATTTAATCAAGCCGAACCGGGTGCTGATGGCAGTGATTTTAAAACGGCCCTCAATCCCAATTCGATTGAAACGATATCCGATGCCAAGCTTGAACCCAGTTTAGCCAACGCGACGGCTGGTGAACGTTATCAATTTGAAAGACTGGGTTATTTTTGCGTTGATAATGTAGAGAGTTCAGCAGAAGCCTTGGTATTTAATCGTATTGTGACATTACGTGATTCTTGGGCGAAGATTGAAAAGGCGAATAAATAAAAGGTGTTAAGTGGCCCAATTTTCAAAGCAAAATTTATTTGACGGTCCTTTTTTTGTTCCAAATTTATTTTGCTGCCCGATTTTCAAAGCAATATCGTGTATGAAGAATCAGGCAAGGTAAGCTGGTACAATGATTGTTGCGGTAGCTCTCACAGCCCTTCCTTCATACATGACTTATCTTTTTTGTATGAGCAATAAATTAGGTAGTGAGAATCGGGTGGGCTCGCTGTCAGTATGAAGTGAAATTGAGTGATGATCAAATTCGCACGCTTGCCCACCTTAAAGACAAATAAATTTCCCTCAAGCGCCTCGGCATTGCCATACATATCGTATCGGGCAGACATACCGATATATCCATATAAAAAAAATCATGTATTCAAGGATTGTAAGGGTGAGCCGAAAGTGCTCGCCCAAGTAAAATGGCATTGAAGTCCTGCTTAAGTACTGAAGCACAAATAAACAGGTATTTTAGGACAAAGGGCAACCACAAGGGATTGCCCCTACGAGCCTTATGTTTGGGCAATCCCTTGTGGTTGCCCCTGGTTGCTTCTATTAAAATACCTCAAAATTTATGGTTCAGTACTTATTAACGCCTGCCAACTCTGCTTGGCAGATTATGAAAGTCACGTTTAAAAACATAAATGAAACAAAAAATTTATATTGAAACTAGCATTGTTAGTTATCTAACTGCTCGGACTAGTCGTGATTTGATTGTTGTAGCCCATCAAAAAATGACCGAAGAATGGTGGGAAAATCATCGTTTAGAATTTCAATTGTATATCTCAGAAATCGTATTAAACGAAGCGAGTTTAGGTGATCCAACAG
>JAYQWI020000033.1:0-2555 GCA_035871815.2 Candidatus Parabeggiatoa communis | reverse complement strand
GAACTCTTATTCAAAATTCGCAGTACCGCAAAATTCCGCAGAAAAGCCACTTTGTTGATTGAAAAATCAATAACTTATAGTCAAGTTCTGCTTAATTTTGCGCTATTGCCAAAATTCAAAATTCAAAATTCAAACTTTGATGTTTAAGGGCGTTGTTGCATAAATCAGAAATATTATTTAATAATCAATGAATTACTATTTTAGTCTCATGACTTAAAATTGTTTTTAATCAATAACTTACTAATATTTATGCAACAACGCCATGTTTAAGCCCAACCCATTCTCGAACATACAAATAACTCAATCAATAAGTAATAAGTGATAACGGATAACAGAAAATGTGGGTAGAAGAATTAACTTTAGAGAATATTCGTTGTTTTGAAAAAGCAACGCTGAAGTTTTCTAAAAAAGAGGAACCTTACCGCTGGATTACTTTTTTAGGTGAAAATGGTGGGGGAAAAAGTACAGCATTACAGGCGTTAGGCCTATTGTTAGCGGGGCCTGAGGGTGCGGGGCAATTAACTCGTCCGTTTGGCTGGGTTTGCGATGAAGCACAAGCGGGTAAAATTTCTACCCGTATTCATCGAAGTGCTCATGATCTGAGTCTTGATAATGACACTGAAACAAGAATTGAGCGTATTTTTGAATACAGCTATTTTATAACGGGTAATCAAACTCTTATTATTGGCAATAAGAAATTCACCGAACCAAGCATCGTAGAAAATCAGGATAACCATTTGACTTGGTTAAGTGAGAATGCTTTTACTTCCAAAGCTCAAGGCTGGTTTGCTGTCGGCTATGGGGCCTTTCGCCGTTTAACGCGCTCTAATCAAATTATCATTCCGTCGTTAGAATCGCCTTCAAGAATCAACAATTTTTCTACCCTGTTTGATGAAGAGCATCCGTTAGCTGCCTTTGAACGTTGGATGGTTTACCTTGATTACCGTATTATCAAAAGTCATGATTTGGAAGCAAAACGTCAAAAAGAATTGGGAGTAGCCGCTATCAATAAAGTGTTACCTGAAGGGGTGACTTTTGATTCTGTGACACCAGAAGGCCGTATTTTATTTGAGATTGCAGGGCGGAAAGTATCAAGTATTGCTTTGAGTGATGGTTATCGCAGTGTGTTAGCTTTGGCGGGTGATTTAGTTTGGAGATTATTATTGGCTTTTCTGGACAGTCATTATCCATTAGAAGAGGAAGGGGTTGTTTTGATTGATGAATTAGATATTCATCTTCATCCCATTTGGCAACGTGAGATTGCGTTCAGATTGCAGGAGCAATTTCCTCACTTACAATTCTTTGTCGCCACGCATAGTCCCTTGATTGCTGCGGGTGCCGGTATTGATGCCTTAACCTATCGGCTTACCTTTCATGATGGAAAAACGATAGTCGAGAAAATTGATAATATTGCTTCATTAAATGTGGACCGCATTTTACAAAGTGATGCTTTTGGACTCGTCTCCCCTTTTTCAAAACAAACACAGGCTATTATTGATAGGTATGATGCCCTGATGCGAAAAAAACGACGTACTGCAAAAGAAGAGAAAGAATTAAAAGAGGAGATTATTCCGGTTGTACAAATGGCTTTTTCTAGTACTCAGGCTGACAACTCACTTGAAGGTAGGATAGATGATTTTCTCAATAAGACTTTAAAATGATTAAAATAAAACGTTCAAAAAAACCAAGTATTCTTACACAGAAAGCACAAGAATGGACAAAGGCGTTACTCGCTATTCAAAAAGAAAGTGAGAAGGCCCAAAGAAAGTATCAAGCTCCTGAAATAAAAGAGGCTTTGGTGGAAATGTGTCATGATAAATGTGCTTATTGTGAAAGTAAAATTAGGCATGTAGACTATGGACATATTGAACACTATCGTCCGAAATCAAAATTTCCGGAATTAACTTTTGAGTGGTCTAATTTGCTTCTAGCCTGTGGTGTATGCAACGGTAAAGCTTACAAAGGTGACAAATTTCCAGAACGAACAGAAGGTGGGCCACTTATTAATCCCTGTGAAGACGAACCTGATGCTCATTTTAATTTTTATTATGATCCTAAAACTCACATTGCAAGTGTTTTTGGTACGACACAACGTGGTCAAATATCAGAAAAATTACTTGGCCTCAATCGCCATCATTTGCGTCAATACCGTTCTAATTATGTGCGTAAACTTCATGTATTAATCCAGCTTTCAGAGAATCATCCCGATGCCAAAGCTTTAGTTGAAGAAGCCAAAGAAAATAATACAGAATATGCAGCGTTTATACGACAATTAACAGAATAATATCGTAATTATTAATTTTTTTAATCAAAAAGTCGCTCCTAAACGCTTTTATCATTTTTGGGCAGATAACAACAACTACAACAATTGCTTATTAAATAAATCTGTTGTCCTTGAACATATTAATAAATAGCCCTGTTTTTTTTGATAATTGTTCAGTGATAATATAATATCTAATCTGATAACTGATAACGTATAACGTATAACTGATAACGGACATTATGGATAACCTCATCAGCCACTCGGCAGCTTGGGCTGCCCTGAAAACCCATCA
>JAYQWI020000032.1:0-12066 GCA_035871815.2 Candidatus Parabeggiatoa communis | reverse complement strand
GTCAGTGCTTCTATGCCTTCCCAATCATTGGGTGTACCATGTTCAAGATAATATTCGCAACGTTCTAAATAAAAATGAGCGGCTTTGTCTTGTGGCAATTGAACCAAAATATCTTGAAATTGTTTGATCGCTTCAAAAAATTGCTTTTGATAATAAGCGTCAATCGCCTGACTAAATGTTGATTTGAGCGCGATTTTTTGAATTTTGATCTCATCCAATTCAGAATCAATGATTTCAAACACATGCACTGGTGCCTGTTTACCTTTAACACGGACTTTACCGAGAAAACGATAATGATACTGTTCGGGGTTGGTCAACTCCATTAAAATTTCTTCACTAATGAGGATAGAGGCCCCATACAGTTTAGTCAGGCCTTCCAAACGTGAGGCCAAGTTAACCGCATCAGAAATCACAGTCCCTTCCATACGTTTTTCTTCACCGATGGTACCGAGCATAAGGGTACCACTGTGCAAGCCAATGCCAATCTTAACCGCTTGTAATTGCTGTTTTTCTCTTTCTTGATTGAATATAAGCAATTGTTGGTGAATTTCTATTGAAGCTTGCACAGCATCATCAGCCGTAAAGGGAAACAAAGCCATAATCGCATCACCAATATATTTATCAATAAAACCCTGATGTTTGCGAATCACAGGACTGACACGACCTAAATAAGCATTAATAAAATCAAAATTTTCCTTAGGCAACATGCTTTCTGACAAACTGGTAAAGGAGCGAATATCTGCAAACAAAACGGCCATATGTTTTTGCACATGATCGCCTAGTCTGACATCCACAATATTATCTTTTTCTAATAATTGCAAAAATTCCAATGGCACAAAATTGCTATAGGCAATATTAACACGCGACAGTTGAATATGGGTTTTAATACGGGTAATCAGTTCACCTTTAGAAAAGGGTTTCGTTAAGTAATCATTCGCGCCGGCTTGCATACCTTCCATTAAATCTGACACCTGATTTTTAGCGGTCAGCATAATGATAGGTAATTGGTTGGCCGGATAAGTTTGACGGATAATCACACAGACTTCAAATCCTGACATTTTGGGCATCATAATGTCAAGCAAAATAAGCGCAAAGGGTATGCCACTATTGATAGCCTCCAATGCTTCTTGACCGTTTTTGGCTCGGGTAATGGCATAATTTTCTATGCGTAATTGGTTTTCGAGTACTTGTAAATTAATTGGATCGTCATCAACAATCAGTATATGAAACGATTCATGCCCTTTGTTTTTAGTCTCATTGGCCTTTAAAAATTCATCGTCATCATCATTTTCTATCAATATTTCAGTCGGTTGGACTTCATTGGCATAGCTTAACACAATGGGTTGTACTTCACGAACACGGTTTAACATAGCCGCCACATCAGCAGACAAGATGGCTTGTTCGGCTTTAGATATCGGCAAAGTAAAGCTGACTGTGGTACCACATTTTGGCGTTGACTGAATATAAATTTCTCCACCATGTAATTCTACCAATTGTTTTGTTATAGATAAACCTAACCCAGTTCCCCCATATTCTCTAGCAATTGATCCATCTACTTGTTCAAACGGATTAAAGACGATGCCCAGTTTTTCAGGTAAAATACCAATGCCCGTATCACTCACCGTTGTTATCAAATAATCATGATCTATTGTTGCGGAAATTTCCACCGTGCCCTTGTCGGTAAATTTAAGCGCATTACTGATCAAATTATGCAAAATTTGCTGTACACGATTTTCATCCGCATCAACAGGCGGCGCTTCTTTAATATTATTGATCAATTGAATATCTTTAGAACCAATGAGCGGCCGAGACAAAGTGACAACAATATCGGTAAGCACTTTTATTTCTAAAGGTTTAATTTCTAAAAAAATATTTTTATGCTTGAGTTTGGAAAAATCCAAAATATCATTCACTAAATTGGATAAGCGTCTACCACTGAGTACAATCATAGAAAGATTTTCAATCGCTTTAGGTGGCAGTTTACCCACAGCACCATCTATCATCGAATCAGCAATCCCGATAATACCATTAATGGGAGTACGCAATTCATGGGAAGTATTCGATAAAAAATCATCTTTTAGTTTATCAAGTTTGGTTAACTCATCGTTTTGCTGTTCAATTTGATTGATAGAGGCCAACATGCTATTGACCATCTTGGTGATACTTTGCTTCAGTAATTTTAATTCATTATTCGTTTCGACCTCTATGCGGTGTTCAAGCATCCCTTCAGCAATAATGTTGACACTATTAACAATGCTTTGAATTGGGCGAGTGAGCCAAGCTGAAATGATGAAAGTAAAAATAATACTTAACACAATGGCTAGAATACTTAATAAAATATGAAACGAAGCTGTCCTTTGTAAGCCTTCATCGATCAGTTTCGTGTTATAAGTCAACGCAATCACTTTGCTCGGATCCGAACCAAAAGAAAAGCCCTCATCTTTTAAATTGATAAAAATATAGCGCGTATAGCGTTTTTTGAGTTTATTTTTCTTCGTATATGTTTTTTTGCTCTCGTAGACAGTCGTAATAATTTGTAGCGTTTCAGAATCTGCTTTATAATCAGGTTCCCCAAATGAATTGCCATTTTGACTAAAAATCCTGACTTTATTTAAGGAAGGATTTAAATTTTTGAGACGAGCGTTAATTTTCATAATATCTAATCCGCTCATCAAATCGGCAAATTCGTCAGAAATTAAGCCTAATTCCAGCACATACTTATGATCTGGTGTTGGCAGATAGGCAAATTTTCTGATTTTACCCGTATTGGCTTCTGTGCCAAATCCACCATTAGCAAATTTGTTTTGTTGGCGAACTTTTGTAAGAAATGAGAAAAGATTGGGCCATTTTTTAAAGTCGAATCCTAAATCTTTGGTATAAGTCGTGTATTCAACAATGCCTTCAGCATTGATAATATACAAATCCATTTTACCCCCCAATTGTTCTTTGAGATCTTCAAGATCCATTTTTGCTGGATTTCGACCGGCCACTTGATAGGCATCAACAAAAGTGATGAACTGATCTCTCATCTTTTCATCCAAAAATTTTTCAAGTACTTTATGCCCTGCATCAACCAATTTAATCGCATTTTTAATATTATTCTCTGTTTGTTGTTGCAGCATTCTGTAAACTTGTTCCAAATCACTTTTAGCATTCAAGTAATCAGACACCGACATGGCAATTAGGATGGGAATAATCAATAAGAGAAAACTCCCCATCAAGGTGTACTTGAGTGGCATATAAGACAGTTGCGTCTCTTCCGTTTTTTTCTGTTGCTGCAAGGGCTTGTTAGAATTCATTCTGATTTGGCCAAGTCAAGGAATATAAGTGTAACAAGCATAACGCACACGACATTAGTTTTCACTAATACGCTTGTGGGTGGTAAGTGTTTGGCATTGAGCTTATGAATAATCATAAGATTGATGGTTTGCCTCATTGTCAAGAAACTATTTGATAGGTCGCGTCTTCTTGCAAACTTTGGCTAAATATCTTTGCATTGAGTTGTCGGAATTAGCAAATGATGTTGAGATGTGAAGTTTATGTGAGAAGTTCAATAATTAAATCATTAATTCAATCAGTTACAGTTCGATGAGTCAAAAGTTCAAAAAATCCATTTAATCGTATCAAAGCGACAAAATACCATAAGGCCTTAGAAAAAAGGCGTTTTTACGCTTTCCGTTAAGTCAATTCTTTAAAGAGAATGCCACACAAACCCATTAAATCCAACATCAGTTTGACAACGACAAAAAAACGACAAATTATCATATTGTACCTCATCACGCACATCAATGATCAATGATCAATGTTCAATTCCACATTTAGCTTCGCTGAAATACCGTTTTTGCGCGCAAAAACTTTAGCGTGGAAATCCGTTTTTTAACGTTGTTTATCGTTTCGCTATAAACTAGACTTGTCGCAAAATAAAACGGTGAAATGAGATGACTTTATTTATAAATCAATAACTTATTGAGGAAAGGTGGGACGCTAAAATTCAATTAATTTCAAATACTTAAGTTATTTCGCAACAACTCTACTATAAGCCTTTCAATCAAAACCCTGATATTCTGCTCGTTCCTACAAAGCAATAGAAGTACTATTATGGTGTGAACCTTGTCAGTATGATTTGAGATCAAACCGAACATTTCTAGCGACAACAATCCCACCCTACCTCTGATCATTGATATAGCGTTTCCCGATTGAATAAAGTACAGTTATATTAAGAAAATCGAACCGCAAAATAAATTTGGAACGAAAATCAGGCCGCAAAATAAATTTTGCACTCCAAAAAACCGCAAAATAAATTTTGAACGATAATGATTTGTACTTCATTCAATCGGGAAACGCTATAATTGACAATTGACAATTGAACATTGATAACTGATAACATGCACCGTCTGACTTTTATCCGACCTGATGATTGGCACTTACATCTACGTGATGGTGCCAATATGCCTTCAATCGTTTCAGCCACGGCACGTTGTTTTGCCCGTGCTATCGTGATGCCTAATTTGAAACCGCCTATTACCACTTGTGCTCAAGCACTGGCCTACCGTGAGCGGATTTGTGCAGCCCTTCCCCCGAAGGTCCGCTTTAATCCGCTGATGACACTTTACTTGACAGATAATACGCCAGTGACAGAAATAGCCAAGGCCCATGCCTGTGAACACATCGTTGCCGTTAAATATTACCCAGCCGGGGCAACGACTAACTCCGATCAGGGCGTAACTGATTTACGTCGCGTGTGGCAAGTGCTTGAGGCGATGCAATCTTACGATATCCCTTTATTAATCCATGGGGAAGTCGCGGCTGCCAGTATTGATATATTTGATCGCGAACAAATTTTTATAGAACAAGTACTCGATCCCTTATTAGAACATTTTCCGACATTGAGAATTGTACTAGAACATATTACTACCGAAGACGCTGTGGAATATGTCATGAACAGTAACCCGTATTTAGCGGCCACCATTACCGCCCACCATTTATTATTGAACCGTAATGATCTCCTCGCAGGGGGTATTCGCCCCCATCATTATTGTTTACCCATATTGAAACGAGAAAGGCATCGCCAAGCTTTGTTACAAGCCGCAACCAGCGGCAACCCTAAATTTTTCTTAGGCACAGACAGCGCCCCTCATGCACAGTCTGCTAAGGAAAGCGCCTGTGGTTGTGCAGGATTATACACCGCACCGGCCGCATTAGAATTATATGCACAAGCCTTTGAACAAGCCCAAGCATTAGACAAATTGGAGGGATTTGCGAGTTTTTATGGTGCGGATTTTTACAAAATGCCACGTAATACCGAAACGGTGACATTGGAAAAACGATCTTGGCGAATGCCAACGCATTTAGAATTTGGCGATACCCACGTTGTACCCTTATACTCTGGGGCTGAAATTCATTGGCAACAGGCGCAAGACTGATGGGACAAAAAAGACTCTCGCGAATGGCTAGACGTTTTAGGGGTTATTTGCCAGTAGTGGTAGATGTCGAAACGGCCGGCTTTAATCCAGAACGTGATGCCTTATTAGAAATTGCCGCTGTCACATTGCAAATAGATAATCAAGGTTTATGGCAACCTCATGAAACGCATTTTTGTCATCTGATTCCGTTTGAAGGGGCTAATCTTGATCAAGAGGCATTAGATTTTCTTGGAGTGGATCCCTATCACCCCTTTCGTTTTGCCGTACCAGAAGTTTCTGGCTTGGAAAGCATTTTCAAGCCCATACGCAAAGCGATAAAAGCCCAAGGGTGTAGTCGTGGCATTTTGGTCGGTCACAATCCCTCATTTGATTTAAGCTTTATCACGGCTGCTTGTCATCGCACTGGGATCAAAAAAATGCCCTTTCATCGGTTTAGCACCTTTGATACAGCCACTTTAGGCGGACTTGCCTATCGGCAAACGGTATTAGCAAAGGCGGTGCAGGCAGCCGGTTTTGAATGGAATAGTCGTGAAGCGCACTCAGCCATTTATGACGCAGAACGCACAGCGGATTTATTTTGTCGCATCGTGAATTTGTGGGACAAACCGTACTTGTAGGGTGGGTAATGAATGTTGCCCAGATGTCAAATGCAACGAACACTTTCGATCTGACTTCCTATCCGTTTTCTCTAACTGATTGTATGTAGAGACGCGATGCCTCGCGTCTCTGTGCGAGCTATAAACATGATGAGCTTTCGACGCGAGTTAGAGACGCGATGCCTCGCGTCTCTACGACAAGATAATTACTCCCATAATTGAGGATTTTGATAAGCTATCATGCCCACAAAGGCCATCAAAATCAGTGGATAAACTATCTTACCAGCGAGGTTAAGGCGATTAATCAATGTCTTGCCCTTCTTACTATCATCTTCCTCATAGACGTGAGTAAAAATCGCGATGACAATTATAAATACTGATAACAAGTAAACCAGATAGAAAAAATATTCTATCAAGGCAATATAATTAATTTGAGGCAATTCAGAAGCCAGTTTTAAGTGAAAAAGTGATGTAGCCAGTATTAGATTTGTACCAATACCTAATTTGGAAGCAAAAGCATTGATAAAAAATGCAACATAACCGAGTATCACTAAAAAGATAACCGGCAGAAGGGTTTTCAATATAAAATTCAAAACATGCCGACTGATCATTGTGGTGACAGTGAACTGTGAGTATTCAATTCGCTGTTGAGCATTGAAAAAGTCAGTAATACCCCAGGTTGAATCATTAATCTGGACATTTTGAAAAAATGAAAGCTTATTAACATACCATCCACCAATCGAAAAAAATTTGCTGGCTATTTGCTTGGTACTTTGCCTATCTAATTTATCCAAGCCCATGCCCTGCATATCAATCACATAAATTAATTTATTTCGAGTCAATTCATTATGTCGAAAATAGAGGGGTAAGATTTGTTGATCCAAGGGGTATTGACGAAAATCCAATTCGACTTTGAACTGATCCTTGACACGATAAGTTCTTGTCATCACTTCTGGCTCAACTGGCGATTGCCAGACTGAAATCGGTTCTCCCAGCGGGTTTTTATTCGGTTTAAAGAGATTCACAAATTCAATATTGCTATCATCAAACTCGCCTTTGAAACGAAACCAGATATAAAAATCCGCGGTAAAAGTAGAATCCTTGGAATTGAGTTCACTGATTTCGGTGAAATCTATGCCAGCATAAACCAGCTTAGCCAGATTCATAAACTTGCCATTGATTTCAACAATGCGGTGTTCCAAGACTTCTTGTAAAAGATTGTCGATATTCTGTACACTCTGTAACGGTTGGTATTGACGCATAGCAGCAACCGTTCTACCCTTTTGATAAATGCCTATATGTATAGGTTTAATAATGTCACCATTTTCGTCAAAATAAAGAAAACCGGTTACCCCTTCAATAGCATTTTCTAGCTTAGATAACTGCCACAAACTTTCTTGAATCTGTCGCCGTTGTGCCTTAAGTGGGGCCATTTCTCCTTGTTTCAGCATTTTCCTAATCGCATCAACAACCACTATTGCGGTATCATAGTACATAGCCGAAGTGACTGAGGGTTCTTCATGGTACTTTTTGATGAAGGCATGCCGAAAATCTTGGGTACGTTCACTCGCCAGATCAAACAGTAAGGGGGCCGTGGTATAAACACCATCACTGTAGTAACCCGGCTGGATTTGTTCTTGCTGATGGCGCTGGAGTGTTTTCATAAAATTAGTGCTAGAAAGGGCATCAGCACCAACAATTTCAACTTCAATCTCTTCCATGCTTTTCAATCCGACAAGGGTTTCTGCCGCTTCTGTTGAATGGGTGGCGAGAAATAGCATCGTTTTTTCGTTTGGCGACGCTGTCAGAGTATTGATAAGATTTTGAATAGTGTGCTTAAAACTGTCTGCTGAGTCAAAATGCCACTGATGTTTCACGTCTAGCCCAATCATCTTCGCGTTTTCATAAAAGGTAGAGGCGAGCGTTGAACCATAAGCATCTGCATCAAATAAAATATTGGCCTCCTCATACTTAAGGACTTTATACACGTAATTCGCCAATAACGCACCTTGTTCGCCATTATTAAAAATCGTGCGAAAATACCAATCATTGTCTCGTGTGAGTTCATCGGCCGTTGCTGTTCCCGAAATGGCAGGAATACCGTAGTGTTGGTAAAGTGGTGCCGCTGCAATGGAGGTTGAACTGTTATAATGACCAATCACGGCAAGGGCTTCGCTATGATTAGCAATTTTGACGGCGACTTTTTGGGCCACTTCAGTTTGATTTTGATCATCAAAAGTCAGTAACTTGACAGGGTAGCCTTGAATCCCCCCTTGTAGATTGATTTGATCAAGATATAACTGAATACCATTAACCATCGCTTGCCCATTAGCTTCACCTTTTCCGCTCATAGGCCCTGAAACCGCGATATAAAGTGCTTTTTCATCCGAAAATAAAGAAAAAAAGTTGTTTTGCTGAAAGATAAGAAGCGCACCCACGATCAATAAGACAAGTACGCCAGACAACAACCAAGTTCCTTGTTGCGGGAAACTTTTCCCGTCGTCTTCTATTTCCGTTGGTTCCTCACCGTCTTCCTCATGGGCTGCTATATTTTCTGGTTCTTTTTTATCTTTGAGAGCGTGTTCAGAAACATTCACTTCATCAGAGGTATTTTGTATTTTGCTCATGATTATTTTTCCTCGGTAAAAATATCTATTTGTGCTTAACAATGTCACATTTCAATAATACTGTCGGGCAAGGTGGGTAGCCATAAGTCAATGCCCTCTTCGTTAAAAATAAATCCATGTTCGTAGAGACGCGATGCTTCGCGTCTCAGGTTCGTCGAAACATGAGGCTTTGCTGAGACGCGAGGCAGAGCAAATCTACATCGCATTATAGAAAATGATAATCATCATTGCTCCAAACTCCAAAAACGAATATGTTGACCCCCAAATCCCATTGGATACCACTCTTTTACCCACGGCTTCACCAGAAATTGAGTTCTTGAAAAATAAAGCGGTATGATAACCGCCTCTTCCTCTGTCAAAATTTGCTCTGCACGAGAGTAATGTTTTTTGCGTTTTTCGGGATTCGATATCTGCTGTGCCTGTTCAACTTCTATAGCAAATTCACGATTATGCCAACCAATCCAATTGATACCTTGGGTTGGATGAAAAACCTCATACAACCCAGTATGAGCATCAGGATAGTCGGGGCACCAACTCATGCGGAACAAATGCGGTTTGTTTTTTTTGTAGAGCGTATTGATATAGGACAGAAAATCATAACCCCGTATTTCAATATCAATATTCAAATGATGTTTCAAAATGACTTTAATCGCATGAGCGACTTCATAGTGATTTTTTGAAGTGTTATACATCAAAATCACTTCAGGAAATCCTTTGCCATCAGGATAACCCGCCTTCGCTAACCAAGCCTTCGCTTGTTTAGGACGAAATAAAATACCCACTTCTTCACTGGGTTCGACTGCACCAAAGATTGGCGGTGGTGTAAAAGTCGTTGCCGGGATATCTTCACCCTTAATAATCACATTGAGCAAAGTCTTTTTGTCAATAGCTGCTGCTATAGCCTTACGCACCAAAGGATTATCCGTCGGAGCCCGTTGAGTATTAAACCCGTACCATTCCGTGCAAAAAGAAGGCGTGATTTGTCTCTCTTTACGCAAGATCGGATCAGACTTAATACGAGACATTTCCCTCAGTGGCAACTGAAGATAAACTTGTCCACCGACGATATCAACTTCATTTTTCTCATACATCGCCAAAGCCAATGAATTTTCGTGGACAATAGTGTAATGTACTTCAGGAATATTGACTTTCTCAGCTTCATAATAATCCGGATTCTTGTTTAAAATAAGTTCTTTACCTTTATGCCATTCAGTGAGCCGGTAAGCGCCATTCGTTTGAATATGCTTGGGTTCAATCCAATCGGTACCATATTGTTCAATGGCTTGACGTGGCAAAGGCCGGTATGTCCAAAGGCTTGCCAAGGCAGGAAAATAACTAGTAGGCTGTTTAAGTGTAAATTCAACCGTATAATCATCAATAGCCCGAACACCCAGTTTGGTCAGATCGGTTATTTCACCTTGATAAAGCCTCTCTGCATTTTTAATAATATAAAGGGTATGGGCATAAGGCGAATCGGTTTTTGGGGTAATATTGCGCCGAAGAGCCCACACAATATCCTGGGCCTTAACGGGTTCGCCATTAGTCCACTTAACATCTTGACGAAGGCGAAAAGTATAAACCGTAGCATTGTGACTGACTTGCCAATCTTTGGCGAGTTCTGGTAATACCTCATAAGTTTTGGGATCAAAATCAGTCAATCCCAGAAATAACTGTTCAACCAATTCAACCTGACTGATTTTTAAAATTAAACTGGGATCGAGGGTTTTGACAATACCCTTTAAAGGCAGTCGTAAATAACCAACAGATTTGGGTTGTTGACTTTGGATGACTTGAGATTGCGTCTCTTGTTGCCCACAACCGTTTAACATTGTGGTGATTAAAAAGAAAAGCGTTAGAATTTTAATGAAATGAGACATGTTAACCAAGCCTTTTGTTATTCAATTGATTATTTAAAATAGTTTGATAAGAACATTGTCGTTTTCGTACCCACTTTTATCTTAAAATGATTTTAATTGATACTCAGATAAAATAAAATATAAACTCAAGAGATAGAAGTCAGGCCTTATTCGTTTTGATGTTTTAAAGGATAGAACGCTGATAACACTTATTATGGCCTGATTTTCATTTGATATAATCAATACTCTTAGGCAATTCCAAAAAAATAAAATACCCAAAACAACCACACTACTCTAAGCATACAAATCTTATGTCACAAACTGTCTGCTCACGCAGAGCCGCAGAGCCGCAGAGAATGAAAGAAGATTGATTAAAAGTGTGGGGATTTTAATTTTTTGGAGTTACCTTATGTGATTTTAAAATGGCCAATTAGTTTATTATAAATAGTCATTTTAGTATTCACTATTCGTTATTCGCTATTTGCTCGGAAATATTTATATTATGCCAACTCAACGCTTATACTGCAATCAACTGAGCTTAGCATTACTGATTTTCAGTTTTTCTCAAGCCCTCATGGCTTCTCAAGATTGTGACTTAGCCACCGATTTAGTGTTCCGCGCTTATCATTTACATAGTCAAGGCCGTGCGATTTCTCAGCAAAAACTGTTATTTTCAAAATCCTTGCAACTTTGCCCCAATAGACCCGATGTCCATAGCACCTTGGCTTCTTTGTTGTATAAACAAGGCCAATATTCTGAGGCCGTTCATCATTACAAGCAAGCCCTAAGATATGACAAAAAATTTTATAAGGCTTGGCACGGCTTAGGAGAGACTTATTACAAACAAAAACGTTTTCCACTCAGCCTAGAAGCGCATTTACAAGCTTGCAGTGCCCTGACGGATTCCAAAACACGAGTCATGGCACTGTTGAAAAACAAGCGTTATGCCTTTACTGGCAAAGAGGAATTGATTGAGCGAGAGAGTTTATTGGTTTTATATGATGAACAACGACGGCAGCGTCTCAATAAAAAAATTTCTGATTGTAAACTGTATGACATGGAAGTTTTCCCCAAACACATCTTCATCAACTTGAGATTTGGGCTGAATGAGGCCAAGCTACCTCCTTCGAGTGAAGGCCAACTGGATGAAATTGCGGCCGCATTGCAAAAACTGGATTCTTCAATCATTACCATTCATGGACACAGTGACAGTCAGCAATTTTGGTATGTGAAATCGCTCAAAAGAAGGAAACAACTCAATCAGGAATTATCCTTCGAGCGTGCAACAAACATTGTAGCCGCTTTAGTCTACCGGGGTATTTCAGAAAAAAGCTTTGAAATACAAGGGCATGGTGATAAATTACCCCTACGACTTCCCTTATTAGATGCTTCAGTATTAGCCTTCCAGCGGCGAGTGGAAATAGAAGTCATGCCAGTAATCACTCAAGAGTGACAGGGACAAGCGTGATTTTCAAACCCAATTTATTTTGCCGGTTGATTTTCAAACCCAATTTATTTTGCCGTTAGCTTTTCGTTCTAAATTTAATTATGCCGTTAGCTTTTC
>JAYQWI020000031.1:0-5578 GCA_035871815.2 Candidatus Parabeggiatoa communis | reverse complement strand
GAACTATTAAATATTCTAATCAAATAAATGGGTTGTTCTCTTAGTTCAGCCTTAAAGATTGCTGCCCTTGTATGGGAAAGAATCATTACGTTTTGTATTGGCATGATTAAATGACAACCTGTTTGATAACGTTTGAGCTGAAACTTCGCATTGGATTAAAAACGCGCCATTTTTTGACTGACTCCATCTTCGTACCCACTTTAGTTTGTTTCGGTAGCAATTCAATGATAGCTCGAAGCTCAGTAACGAAGTTTGAACGCGAATTATTCGCGGCAAAGGGGCTACTCTATGCACACAACGGATTTGTAAACTAAGTTATTGATTTTTATGAATATTACGATATATTGAAGCCATAATCTTTAATCATTTAAAAATCAAATACTTAAAAACTTATGTGCATAGAGTAGGGCTAGGGGGGGGTAAGTCTAGGGGGTTGACTGAGAACTTTTTTTGAAGTGTATTTTTAGCGACGCTGAACTTCGTTCCATGCTGCTTTTCAGGCAAAAGTTTTAGCGCGCTAAAACTTTTACCTGAAAAAGTGTTTGTCAAATCAGCCATACCTCGAAGTATCAAAAATACCTGGAACTTGAGGATAGCATATCAAAATCAAAAAGGGGCAACAGGGATTGCCCCTACAATATCAATTATCTAGCGAACTGCCGTATCCTTAGACTACTGTTGTTGGGCGAAGAAATTCAGGAGCTTTTCAATGTCTCCTTCTTTCAGTTTCTTAAGCGAGATCGCCATTTTATCAACTTGTTCTCTATCGCCCTCTTTGAAATACTCAAGTTGGGTTTTAAGATATGCGGTTGATTGTCCCCCTATAATTCCTGCATCGTCGTCAGGCGCCCTGCCATTATCGGTGTGACATTTCTTACAGTATTTGCTGTAGACCACTTTGCCTTTTCTGGCAAGAGTACTATCAAAGTCTTGTTCGCGGGGTTCAAAATCTTGGGCTGAGAAATAATCAGCTAATGCGGTCAGTTCTTCATCGCTGAGATTCTCAGTGACCGCTTTCATATCGGTCTCATCGTGTCCATCAGCCTTGAATTTTTCGCTAGGCCTCGCGCCCGTTTTGTAAGCCTTAATGGTATCAATGAAGTAGAAAGCAGAGAAGCCGGCAATGTTGGGCACTTCGTCATATTCGCTATTGCCGTTACTACCATGGCAAGCTTCGCACTTTTCCTTCGCAAGCTTCGCACCATCCGGTTTTCCAGTAGTCGTCAGCGGCAGCATTGCACCACCTTGTACAACGGGTTTAGAGGTATTACCGCCCTTTTCTTTCACATCGTTGCTTGGTTCAGTATTGCTCCCACTAGGTTCCGTAGGTTCCGTATGGGCGATGCCTTTGTGGCAATCAATACAAGTCTTGTCTCCCATTTCGAGTGTTTTACTATGCTGTTTATATGCCGAGCGGATTTGTTTATCAAAATCCATCTTTTCCAAAGAATGGCATTCTCTGCATTCTCGTGAATCACTGGCTCTCATTTTATCCCAAACTCGGTTAGCCATGTCCCAACGGTGTGCCTCAAATTTCTCAGGGGTATTAATCGTCCCGATGATTTCATGAAAAACATCTTTGGCGGCCATCAGCTTAGCCCACAATTTTGGGCCTAAATCTCGTGGAACGTGGCAATCAGCACAACCGGCTGTCACCCCAGAAGCATTGTTATAATGCACGCTCTGTTTCAATTCTGTCAGGTTAGTGGTCATGGAATGACAAGAGGTGCAAAACTCGGTCCTGTTAGTGGCCTCCAAGACGACTCCAAAAACACCGTAAAAAATAATGCCCGCCATAAATATTACGGAACCCAATATCCACATTTTTTTTCTGGTGTAACGTGACTCTTTCGGATCCTTGTTTTCATCTTGAGCCATATATTTTTATCTCCATTTGAGTGATGTGATTGAAGGTGTGTGACTTTGATTTGATGTCAACAACAGATAAAGCGATATCAATGATCAATAAATCACTGAACACTGATCTATATTTATAACACCTATTTAGTGATCTCTAAAGCTAAGCCATTATCGAACAAACTATAGAAAATCTTGATTTGAGTGATGAGTAGGTTGTTGTAAATTAAATGTAAATAAATGTAAATTAAATAGGAATCACGAAAAAATAATGAACTTGACAATCACGAATCATGGTTATCAAATTGAAAGCTGGGAAGATATTCCTGTCATTCCCAATTTTTTTGCACCCATTGGGGGTAAAATGTGTTAAAAAAAAGCCTTCACCGCAAATACGGTAAAGGCTTTTTTTTTGACGACGTTTTAGAAATTGGGACAAAGACAAAATATGAAAAACCGTTAAAAATCAAACAGCGTTTTCATCTTTATACACCAAAACTCCATTTCCTATTTACCATTAAAAGTCCGTTTTTCCAGTATACCTTTCTATGAACGCTTTTCGTTCTTCAAGACGGCGATCAGATTCTTCCTTAGGCATGTTACCACTGTAAAACAAGTGACCAGTACTGAATTTCTTCTCGCCACTCGCCACATCAGTGACTTCAAACTTGTCGTTGATCACAAGTTCGTAAATCCGCTTGAGTTCGACAGCTGCAGCTTTTTTCGTGGCATCTTCAGAATCGATATTCTCATCCATCAATTCTTCCAGTTCAGGGAGGTACGTACCATACCAGTGTTTGGCCACTTCATAGTTGCCATGCCACTGTGTCCAGTCAGGTCCCATCATAGAGGCACCATGGCGAGCCCGACGACCTTCATGATGCCAAATCTCAAACCAAGTATAATCGATGTGATTGGCGAATTTTTCCTTCTTTTTCAGAAGCGGGATCGCTGCGTTGTATAAGGCTAACCCGGGCATGGCGAACTTATTATTATAGAGTTCGATCTGAGCGTCATATTGCGTATAGAAGCCATTAATGAACGGATCGGCATGACAAGATCTACAAACCTCTTTCATAGTCTCACGACGTTCTTCCCAACCCACACTCGCACCATGCTCTAACCCCATAGCCTTATCGGTTTCTTCCGGGCGAATTGAGATTGCAGGGCGATTATTCCAAGAAATCCGCATACCCACATCGTGGTTGACCGGCAGTTCCTTGGTGGCACTCATATGGCAAGTGGCACAGGTCGGGGCGGCATCATAGTCTTCACCGGCAATCCATTTGGAACGATCCATATTCATATGTTCCTTGTTTGCATGGAAAGCAATGCCATGCTTGGATTCGTAATAAATTTCCTCTTGCGGATGATCTGGCCCCATGTGGCATTTACCACAGTTTTCTGGATGGCGAGCTTGAGCAACAGAGAATTTGTGACGAGAATGACAGGCAGAACAGGAACCTTTTGAATTGTCAGGATTAATTCGTCCAATCCCAGTATTCGGCCAAGTCGCTTCATCTAAACGGAGGAATTTGCCATCTTCATCTTTGACAACTTCGACTTTAGAACCATGACATTGCCAACAGCCATTAACAACAGCCGCCGAAACACCATCAGGAAAAGCATGGGTCACCATCGCACGGTTACCTTCAGCCACATCGGCTAACAGGTTGTCTAATGAACCAATAATACGTCCCCCTTGGGCATGGTGAGAGGCTTGATATTCATCGACCTCCTTTTCGTGACAGTTTGAACAGTCTTTAGGCGAGACAATGATGGAAATGTGTTTGCCTGTGCCAACTTTCTTCTCTTCGTGAAGAAAAGCATCCACATCAGACGCATCGGCTTGATGACATTCATAACAACCCACTTTGGCACGGTAGTGCTTACTATCGCCCCATTGCTGAACAATACTCTGGGACGTCTTTTTATGGCACTTGACACAGACCTTCGTCTCTTCCGAGAACTCTGGTGGGGGCGATTTAACTGAAGCGATGGTGGGTTCTTGTTGTAGCAACATCAAGGCAACAAATGCGCCACCCGCTACAAAGGTAGCACCCGCTACAAATGCCCAAAATTTTCGAAACATACTCTTTTTCCCCTCAATAACAAAGGTAAGGTTAAAAAGCTAAATTTGATAGTGATCAGTATTTGATGTTGTTGGAAATGGCGATTATCTGAATTTGATGAGTCTATACATAAATAAATAAGTTGAAATTAAAAAAATAATTGTTCGCCTCATTTAATCAACATCTCTTAATAGTCAGGGGCCGATTAGCGTCCGCGTAATCACCAAAAAAATATTACTAAAAATCAGTATGACAATACGCAAACAAATCATCCTCCATAAATCGACAACATCTTGTTGATCACTACAGTTAAGGAGGTAAACATCAATTAATTTAACATTTTGGGGGACAGTTCATTAATTACTATGGTATTAAGGATAAATATTTGCGCCCACTATAAATCCGCTGTTCCCAACGGAACCTGATGCTTATTGAAAAAATCCGCAACGATTCCCCTCTTTTTTCACAGTAAAATGAACCGGTTACGTTTTATAAAACGTAAAAAATCAGTGATAATTTCACTGACAATACCCTGTTAAAAAAATTTTTGCCTACCTTAGTTAGTAAAAAAAATAATCTACCCATTCAAATATCCTAGTCTACTAGGGTACTTAAACTTTACGCCTATTTTAATAAGGCGCAGGAGGTTATTTTTTTCCACATTCGTTACTACATTGTTGTTATAAAAATAATATTCCCAACTCAAAATGGTTTTTTACCATTTATTAAAGATAATGAGAATTGAGAATAGTCTATTACAAAAAAACGGATTAATCAAAATAATCCTCTTGCAAAACTTAAAAAATATTCACTAAATCGTCTATATCAAAAAATAAAAAACGTTCACAACAGAGCTTGTGCCCGATCAATAAACTCCAAAATAATTGATATTATATAAAACAAGATCACCTAAAACCATAAACAAATGTTTATTTTAGATGCTGTTATAAAATTGTCAAGCTTTTTTTATCAATCGCTTGCTTAATTGCTTTGAGAAGCCTATTAACGTTACTTTGAATTTAAGATCAATAGACTAGTCTATAAAAATAAAGTCATTTTTTTAAATCAATAACTTAGCTTAGAAAGAGACAAGTCTTAATAACTCTAAAACGTATTGAGCTCTCAATAAGTTAGGTTAATATTTTAGAGCTCAATAACAGTTATAAAACCATACTGGTCTCTCAAAAAATATTGCAGCGGCCGTGGGAAAGATAATGGCTCGTAAAAAAATATACCACACAGCGATACTGGGGCAAAAATTGGCAACTTATTGATTGTCAAAATATTAAACGCCACTACAATTGATGAAAGTCATAGGTTAAAGTTTCGTTATGAAAGCGATTTTTAATCAATCATTGACTGGGGCTACCGTGTTCTACAACTTTTAAACAATATCAAACACTTAAACCCCTATAATGCGTACCATTAGTACATGGCTTGTACAGGAACTCAAATGCGGTGCGCTCATCATACGGCACTTGTTTGAGTATGTCACCTAAAAAAGAGTTTGTCTTGTCATGCGGGTGCCAATTAGCACGGTGCCAAAACGCGGGGAATTATACAGTCTTCTATTGAAAAATGTAATACCCTTAAACAGAAAAAAAATGGGAACCGACTTTGAAAGGGCACCCATCAACGAGATTGACGAC
>JAYQWI020000030.1:0-7495 GCA_035871815.2 Candidatus Parabeggiatoa communis | reverse complement strand
AATACCGTTAATCACAAAGCCACCAACACCATTAACAATCTCACTGAGCTTGATTGCTGTTGTATTGTTTTTGCCAAACACCACATAGCTTTGGCCAACCTTTGTTTTATCATTTAAATCAGCATCAGGCGCTCCAATAATGAGATCGTTTAAACCGTCACCATTGACATCTCCTGCCCCGCTAACAGAATGACCCGATTTATCGTTGTCATCAATACCTTTGATAACAAAGCCACCAACACCATTAACAATCTCATTGATATTCACTGCGGTTGTGTCCGCTTTGCCAAATACGACATAACTTTCGCCCACATTGAGACTACAACGATCTTTGCCATTTTTACCACAGGCATATTTTGCTCCTGCCGAAGCTGAGCCAATGATCAAGTCATTTAGGCCATCACCGTTGACATCTCCTGCATCACTGACAGAAAACTTGTTTCCAACGTCGATCTCGTTGATGACAAAGCCACCAATACCCTTAGCCACATCATCCAGTTCAATACCAAAAACGCGCTCTAAGGTTAAAGTGTCTGTGTGATGACTACTGGCAAAGCGTTCTTCAGCATTATAAACCGCTTCAATGGTATAACTACCAACGGTAGTCTTAGCAGGTAAGGTATAATTGACACCGGCTTTACCGTCGGTGACGGTTTCTGAGATCACGGGATCCCCAATGGTTTGGTTCCCTTGTTTCACGGTGAAGGTAACCGTGCCCGTATTCACCGTTCCCCCATCACTGTCTACAGAGGCGCTCAAATGCACCGTTTGACTTGGCTTGTATAAGTAAGCACTCAAGGCCGCATGAAGGGAGTCGATGCGCGTTGTGGTAGAACAGCGTGATGTTGTCACACTCACTTCATGGGTATTACCCGATGTATAACTCAAATTCAGTTGTGCGCTGATCACGTAGTGATAAGTGGTGCCACAGTGTAAGTCGGTATCGACATAAGTTTGGGTGATCTCCCTATCAGATTGCGTGTGGCTAGGCACGGGCATCTCAGTATAATCACTACCGGAAGGGGTATAACGTGCAATCACAAAATGGGTTTCATTGTCACTGTTATCTGTCCAAGAGATTTGGGTTTGGTTTTGGTTTTGTGAAGCCACATCCAACGTTGCAGTTAGGTGTGTTGGGGCCTGAAGAACGGGTGCTGGTGGTGTAAATATGACGTAACTTTCCCCCGCTGCTTTGTTACCATTGGGATCAGCTGATGGCGCACCCATAATCAAGTCGTCTAGGCCATCGCCGTTGACATCCCCGGTACCACTGACTGAATAGCCGGATTTATCTTTAGTGTCTATACCGTTGATAATAAAACCACCTATGCCCCTAGCCACATCGTTGAGAGAAACCGTTGTGGTGTTCTTTTTGCCAAAAACGAGATAAGTTTCGCCAGCAGCGAGTTTGCCATTGGGTGCCGCATGATTTGCCCCAATAATCAAGTCGTCTAAGCCATCAGCATTAAGATCACCGGCACTACTGACTGAAAAACCGGCACCGTCTTCAGCCTGTCGGCCTTTGATGACAAAACCGCCTACGCCACGAACAACTTCACTGAGATTGATGGACATTGTGTTATTAGCCATTATCACATAACTTTCACCCACATTGTTTTTATTATCGTCATCAGCACCGCCAGCACCAATAATCAGATCCGCTAAGCCTTCTACGCCACCAATAATCTTACTGAGAGAGATACTCGTTGTGTCATTTTTACCAAATACCACATAACTTTCACCCACATTGTTTTTATCTTCGTCATCAGCACCACGGGCACCGATAATCAGATCGGCTAAGCCATCTCCATTGACATCCCCAGCACCACTGACCGCATAACCGGCTAAATCATTGGCATCAATGCCTTTGAGAATAAACCCCCCTTTACCCTCAGCAAGCTGATTCAGATCAATTGCTTTGGTATCGGGTTTGCCAAAGACGACATAGCTTTCACCTACCCAAATGGTTTGATCATTCAGATTGGCAAAAGGTGCCCCAATGATTAAATCGTCCCAACCATCACCGTTGAGATCACCGGCACCGCTGACCGCCATACCGGATTGATCGCCAGCATCAATACCGTTGATCGCAAAACCCCCCTTTCCACTGACAATTGTACTGAGATTGACTGCTGTCGTATCGGCTTTGCCAAACACCACGTAGCTTTGACCCGCATCAAAATTATCAAAGGGCGCGACACCAAAAGCACCGATAATGAGATCATCTAAGCCGTCACCATTCACATCTCCGGCACTATCCACCGAAATGCCAGACCAATCATAAGCATCAACCCCGTTAATCACAAACCCACCGAGGCCATTAACAACGTCGTTGAGATTCACAGGATTGGTGTCTGGTTTGCCAAACACGACATAGCTTTCGCCAGAGGCATCACCGGTGGCATCAGCATCCTTGGCCCCGATAATCAGATCAAATAAACCATCCCCATTGACATCCCCGGCACCGCTCACCGATAAACCGGAACGATCAAAGGCATCAATCCCCTTGATCACAAACCCCCCTCTGCCCATCGCGACTTCACTGAGATTGAGAGCGGTGGTATCTGGTTTGCCAAAAACCAAATAGGTTTCACCCGCATACTCGTTAGCATGAGGGGCACCGATAATGAGATCGTTTAAACCATCACCGTTGACATCACCTGCCCCGCTTACCGACCAACCAGAAGCGTCATCATTCGCAATGCCATTGATCACAAAACCATCAATACCATTGGCAACGTCGCTGAGTTCAATCCCCAAAATGGGTTCTATTGTTAAAGTGCCGCTACCCTGACTACTGGCAAAACCTTCCCCACCTTGGTAAACGGTTTCAATGGTATAAGTACCGATTGCCGTGTCGAGGGGTAAAGTATAATCGACACTCGCCAAACCTTTTGTCACGGTTGACGTGACTGCTTTACCCAGAATGCTATTCTCCTGCTTCACGGTGAAAGTGAGGGTACCCGAATCGACGCGCCCCCCCTCACTGTTCACAGAAACCGTCAGCATAACTTGTTGATTAAGCTTGTTAAATCGTGTATTAAAGCTGCTACGGGCTGGGTGAGTGGTCAGGGTAGTCGAACAGGCAGAGGTTCTCACTGGAACGAAAGGGGTATTGTCAGAGTTCTGAAAGCGACTTTGCGACTTGATCAGATAGTAGTAAGTTGTGCTACAAGTTAATCCCGTATCATGATAAGTTTGCTGGTTTCCAACTTGAGCTGAGTGCTTGGTGACAAGCTCAATATCTGTATAATTACCATCTGGCTTGGTAGAACGCCCAATCACAAAATGGGTTTCATGGTCACTGTTATCTGTCCATGATAAATCAACTTGGCTTGGAGAGGCGGCCGTTGCAGTCAAGTTCGTTGGCGTAATGGGTGGGGGTTGTGAGAAGGGCGAAAAGACTACATAGCTTTCACCTGCCTTTGTTTTGCCATTCGGGTCTGCACTAGGTGCTCCAATAATCAAATCGTCTAAACCATCACCGTTGACATCTCCGGCATTACTGACTGAATCACCAGACTGATCCCACACATCAATACCCTTGATAACAAAGCCGCCTTGACCCTTGACAACGTCACTGAGATTCACAGCTACTGTGTTATTTTTTCCAAAGACCACATAGCTTTCGCCAGCCCATTCTTTACCATCAGGATCGGCACCATATGCGCCAATAATCAAATCGTCAAAGCCATCACTATTGATATCTCCTGCACCACTGACAGAACTACCTGACTTGTCCCCAGCATTAATACCCTTGATGACAAAACCATCAATACCCTTAGCAATTTCACTGAGGTTGACTGCTCTTGTATTGTTTTTGCCAAACACCACATAGCTTTCGCCAGCCAGACCTTTACCATCAGGATCGGCAGCGTATGCGCCAATAATCAAATCATCAAAGCCATCACCATTGATATCTCCAGCACCACTGACAGAACTATTTGAATAGTCTTCAGCATCAATACCCTTGATGACAAAGCCACCAACACCCTTAGCCATTTCACTGAGGTTGATTGCTGTTGTATTGTTTTTGCCAAACACCACATAGCTTTCGCCAGCCAGACCTTTACCATCAGGATCGGCACGATATGCGCCAATAATCAAATCGTCAAAGCCATCAGCATTGATATCTCCGGCACCACTGACAGAATGACCTGACAAGTCTTCAGCATCAATACCCTTGATGACAAAGCCACCAACACCCTTAGCGATTTCACTGAGGTTGATTGCAGTTGTATTGTTTTTGCCAAACACCACATAGCTTTCGCCAGCCCAATCTTTACCATCAGGATCGGCAGCGGCTGCGCCAATAATCAAATCGGCAAAGCCATCACCATTGATATCTCCAGCACTACTGACAGAACGACCTGAAGAGTCACCAGCATCAATACCCTTGATGACAAAGCCAGCAACACCCTTAGCTATTTCACTGAGCTCGATTGCTGTTGTATTGTTTTTGCCAAACACCACATAGCTTTCGCCAGCCCCATATTTACCATCAGGATCGGCACCAGATGCCCCAATAATCAAATCGTCTAAGCCATCACCATTGATATCGCTGGCACCACTGACAGAATCACCTGAATAGTCCCCAACATCAATACCCTTGATGACAAAGCCACCAACACCCTTAGCGATTTCACTGAGGTTGATTGCTGTTGTATTGTTTTTGCCAAACACCACATAGTTTTCGCCAGCCCGATCTTTACCATCAGGATCGGCACCAGATGCGCCAATAATCAAATCGTCTAGGCCATCACCATTCACATCTCCCGCACCGCTAACTGAGATGCCAGACCAGTCATTTGCATCAATCCCTTTCATGACAAAACCACCAATACCATTGGCAACATCAATTAATTCAATGCCTCGTCTAGGTGGCGTAAAACTCATTGATTCAGAATCAGTAGGTTCTATCGTTAATGTGCTGGTACTGTTGCTACTGACAAAGTCTAATCTATAGCGACCATCATCTCTATAAATTGCTTCAATCGTGTAATCCCCTACAGCAACATTAGCGGGTAAAGCATAATTGACACTTACTTTATTGTCTTTAACGGGTTCTGAGATGACAGTACTACCAACAAGGGTTGTGCCTTGCTTGACCATGAAGGTGACCTCTCCCTCATTGATGATCTGACTAGGACTGCTAATGGTCGCTGTGAGTGTGACGCGTTGGCTATTGGTATTAAAGGTAGTGGTAGCCGGGTTGACAGTGGTAAGAGTTGAACAGGCGGGCGTTGTTATCTCCACTTCTTGAGAGGCAGTGGCAGAGTAGTTGTTAGGATTGATGAATGAACGTACCACGTAGTAGTAAGTATCACAAGTTAAGCTTGTGTCCGTGTCAATGTAAGTCTGGCTAAGATTTGTACCCGCTTGATTTTCAGTCGCAACGGCTACCTCTGTATAACCACTCCCTGGTGTAGTAGAACGTCCAATCACAAAGTGGGTTTCATTATCGCTGTTATCTGTCCATGATAATTGGATTGGTGTTTCTGTTTTTGAGGGCAGCGTGGCGCTTAAATCGCTTGGGGCTGCTGGTGGGGGTTGTGAGGGGGGCGGGGGTTGGAAGGGTGAAAAGACGACATAGCTCTTGCCAGCATTTTGTTTACCATTGGCTGAGGCCCCAGGTGCCCCGATAATTAAGTCATCTAAACCATCAGCGTTGATATCAAAGCCGCCACTCACGGCACGTCCTGAAGAATCCGAAGTGTTTACGCCATTAATGATAAATCCCCCTACCTCATTGGCAACCTCGCTGAGATTCACGGCTGTGGTATCCGGTTTACCAAAGACCACATAACTTTCACCGGCACTTTCTTGGTGGTTGGGATCGGCAAGCGGTGCGCCAATCAGTAAATCATCTAAACCATCGCCATTGATATCCCCAGCACCACTGACCGCACTACCCGCATAATCTAATGGGTCAATACCATTAATCACAAAACCGCCATTGCCATCGACAATCTCACTTAAATTCACAGCCGTGGTATTCTTTTTTCCAAACACCACATAGCTTTGACCCGCCCCAGAATGGTTGTTGGGATCGGCCTGCGATGCACCAATAATGAGATCATTTAAGCCATCACCGTTCACATCTCCCGCACCGCTAACTGAGCTGCCAGACTTATCATGGCTATCAATACCCTTAATCACGAAACCGCCATGCCCACTAACAATATCGAGGAGAGAAACCGCAATGATGTCTGCTTTGCCAAAGACGACATAACTTTCACCGGCTTCTTTTTTACCACTGGATTCGGCGAAAGGGGCCCCGATAATCAAGTCATCTAAACCGTCACCATTGACATCCCCAGCCCCGCTGACCAATAAACCGGATTTGTCTTCTTCTTTAATCCCTTTTATGAGAAAGCCACCCTGAGTACGCACATCGCTGATATCAATGGGTGTGGTATCCGATTTTCCAAAGACGACATAACTTTTACCGGCGTTTTCTCGTTCTTGCGGATCGGCGAAAGGGACTCCGATAATCAAATCACCTAAGCCGTCACCATTGACATCCCCAGCACCGCTGACAGAACGGCCCGATTTTTCTCCGGCATAGATACCGTTAATCACAAAGCCACCCGTGCCATTAGCAATATCAACGAGAGAAACCGCAGTTGTCTCTGCTTTGCCAAAGACGACGTAACTTTCACCTGCCTCTTCTTTGTCATTCGGACTCGCCAGTGGTGCGCCGATAAGCAAATCATCGAAGCCATCAGCATTGATATCCCCTACACTGCTGACAGAACGACCCGATTGATCGCCCGCCTGTCTGCCGTGAATCACAAAACCGCCTATGCCATTGGCAATATCGCTGATGTTAAGCGGTGTGGTGTTTAATTTTCCAAAGACGACATAACTGTCGCCGGTTTCTTCATGAGCGTTCGGGGCACTGATAATCAAGTCATGAAAACCATCACCGTTGACATCCCCGGCATGGCTAACCGAAAAACCTAATTCATCACCGGCCTCAATACCATTAATCACGAAGCCACCGACACCTTTGGCAACCTCGCTCAGTTCAAGACCAAAAGTCGGTGGTGTGACACTGATTAAACTAGCCGCCACTAATCCCTGAACCCAACGTGGAGGGGGCGACTTAAGTGCCTGATAAATAGCCAGACGTAAAAGTGAATGGGAGGTACGAGTAGACATTATATTGACCTAAGTTTATTTAAAGCATTAATTTTATTGTGATTATTGGTGAGATAGATTTTCATATAATTAATTTCAAAAGGGCGAACACGTAGGTTCGCCCCCTTGGTGTGAAATTATTTTTCTGAACCTCTAGAACTATCTATAGCATTTCCCGATTGCGTGAAATACATTTTGTGCATTCCCCATGCAACACCAGGTTGCACCCTAGTCTAGGCATATTTTAATATTTCACGCAGAGCCGCAGAGGCGCAGAGATGTTTTGCTCGGTTTCTACCACAGGCTTGTCTAATCCTCAATTCAATCTTCTCTTATTCTCTGCGTCTCTGCA